>JAJXZM010000235.1 GCA_021780055.1 Acidobacteriota bacterium | reverse complement strand
AAGCCTTTCAGGATTTTGGCGGCACCGGCCAAATCAGAAACGGCAAGAACCAGGTCGGATTTCTTTGTCCCTTTTGCCACTGTCGTGTAACTGTAATCGACGTTGATGTGCGCCTCTGCAAGGCGCTCCGCAATTTCCGCCAACGTGCCGGGCTTGTCCGGCAATGTGAGCCTGAGGACGTCTTCTTCGGTTACGCGCAGGTCGAGATCGCGTAGCACCTTCCTGGCGCGGGCGGGATTGGTGACCAAAAGCCGGACAGGGATTTCGCTGCCGTTGCCGTAAGAGGTGAAGGCCGTGATGTTGATTCGTGCTCTGGCCAGTGCGCGGGCAACGCGGGCAATTTGTCCAGGGGAACTGTCGACCCAGGCGGTGACTTGCTTGGCTTTGCTCATAGGTGATTCCTTTCCACATCGTCACGATTTGCTGAGGATACGCCGAAAAGGCTCCGGGTGTAAACGGTGGGCGGCCGTGCGGCAAACGATGGCGCGATTTCCACATTCGGAACGCAGATGACCTATAGCTGACGCAGTGATTGATCCGGGCGCAGACTCGGTATAAGTTGTGAGGCGCAGCATTGGGAGGCCATTTTGAAACCGGTTGAAGATGTCCGTGTGGTTGTGGTGGGCAGCAGTAATTTTGACGTGGTTGTGAATGCCGACCGGCCTCCCCGCGAGGGAGAGAATATTCTGGCAGCGAACCTGAAATTCTTTCCGGGGGGCAAAGGGGCGAACCAGGCGGTTGCCGTCAAGCGCCTGGGGGCGCAAGTGACATTCATCGGCGCCGTGGGGAAAGATATCATCGGTGATTTTCTGGTCGGCCATCTTGAGGCCAGCGGTATTGATACGCAATGGGTGCGGCGCGAAGCGGAGCGCTCATCGGGATGTGCGTTTATCAGCATTTATCCCAGCGGAAACAATTCAATCGTGGTTGATCCCGGAGCCAACCGCACACTTACGCCGGTAGATATCGAGCGCGCGCAGGCGGCCATTGCTGAAGCCGATGCCGTTCTAACTGTGCTCGAAATTTCCATGGAGACGGTGGAAGCAGTCCTGCGGGCGGGGCGCAAAGCCGGCAAACTGACAGTTCTGGATGCGGGCCCTCCGCGCCAATGTTCAAGGGAGATTCTGAAGCTTTCCGACATTGTTTCGCCGAATGAGACGGAACTCGAGGCGCTGAGCAATCAGACCGTCAGTGGACGGGAATCCGTTGAAGTAGCCGCCCGGAAACTATTGGATATGGGGGCTGAAACGGTGGTGGTGAAAATGGGCAGCGACGGCTCCATGCTGGTCACTACCGAGCGAGCAACCCATTTCCCCGCCTCTAAAATCAAGGCGGTCGATCCAACCGCAGCGGGCGATGCGTTCACGGCGGCCCTGACCGTAAAGCTCGCCGCAGGTGAAGAGATTCATGATGCCATACGCTACGCAAACCTGGCTGGGGCACTGGCTGTTACTAGGCTGGGTGCACTGCCATCGCTGCCGACGCGTGAAGAAGTTGAAGCCTTTGCTGCAGCAGCGGGTCCGGCCCAGAAGGGCTGAGCAGGAATGAATTAGAAACCTTTCTTGAGAATCACGTTTCCGAGAAAGCCGCGATTCTGTCCCTCCGCATCGACCACCCGAACGCTGACACGGAAGGCCCCGGCTGGAAGCGGCACCGTCTTATCCAGCCGAACGACCTCACGGGGATCGACGGCCTCGAGAGTTTGCCGACCGAGTTCCTCGCCCATGTCGCTGTAGAAAACCGCCTGCGCCGTGCCCGGAACAAACACTCCGAACACTCCCTTCAAAGTCACTTGGTTGCCGGAGACTTCTGCGGAGAGTGGCTTGCTGATGGCGCCGACCCAAACCGCCTTCACAATCGGGTTCGGCAACCTCGTGGGTGCCCAGTGCACCGTGAACTCATATTCCTGGCCGGGATCGAGCGTGGCGTAAGGGCTGATCACTTCCGTCTCCAGGAAATAGGGAGTCTGCTTGGGATCGTCAGGGAGGGTCTGAAAGAACGGTCCGCGGGAGATGTGTCCGGGGCCGTCGTTCCACGACTCGACTGAAGCGTTATCCGGATACTTCTGGTCAGGGAAATATTTGAACGATTCGACCAAGCAAGCGTCTTTCTGCCCATTGACCACTGCGTACCAGCCGGCGGCGGAATCTGCCGCTACCTTGCCCACGCGGTACTCGTAATGGATGCGCAGCATATGGCCGTCATCGATCGTCTGGTAGCTGGGATTGCGCGCGTCCCCGTAAGGATGGTAATAGCCCGCGGGAAACATGCTGTGGGGGTTTAAGGGAATATAAACGTAAAGCTCAGGATTGGGCTTGGAGGGATCATTGGCATCTGCGGCGTCATTCTGGATCAGGTGCCAGATGCCCCAGCGAATCCGCCGCTGACTGATGTTACGCATCACCTGGTCCACCTGCACGCGCGTTGTTCCTGCATAAACATGATAAGTGCGGATGAACTGGACGCCCGTTCGCGGATCGGGCGGGCTGGTTACGCGCACTGCTACTTCCTCGGGAGTGTTTTTTACCACCTCGGATTTAAAGGGGCTGCCGTCGAGAATGTAGTAGGGGATGCTGGGCCACTCGTTGTCATTCATCCAGCCTTCCGGTGCCGGCCACACTTTGTCTCCGCCGTAGTTGGCCCATCCTGCCTTCAGATTGTTCTGGCTTTCTGGCAAAACCTTTCCCTCAAACTGCTTGTTTACAAAGAAGTAGCTCTGGTCGCCCAATTCCAACTGGATAGCGCGACCTCCGATTTCCGGCGTCACGTAAAGTGTGATGATGCCGTTCGTCAGGCGGTAGGCCTTCCAACCCTTGTACTCGGTGGATTCAAGTTTCGCCTCAAACGATGGTGTGGTTGATGCCATGAGAGACCTCGCGGAAAAGGGGAGGAGCATTGCGCGAACAATCCGGGAAGGTTGCGATTTCCTGACCGGAAAATAAAGACCAAGTGCCAAAAGCAGAACCATGCAAAACAGCATTGTTATTCCCTGGCGTAGTCGTTTCATATGAATCCTTTGGTAAGAGGATAACCAACCATTCGAAATCTTGAGATCGATCGCCGCTTAATGCCCCGGAGCGGACTCAACAGAAAGTGCCGAAAGCCGGTGAGCCAGGTCACGCACAGCCGGATAAAGGTCGCGGTAGACGTCGTATTGGCGGTCGTAAATGGCGCTGTTGGTGGCGCGAGGATAGAGGCATTCGCTCACCTGGATGGCCTCGCGCGCCGATTCCTCCACCGACGAATAGACTTTTGAGCCGGCGCCGGCCAGCAGCGCCGCGCCGAACGCGGAGCCCTCCGACGTCTTCAGAGTCACGAGTTCCTTGCCGTAGACATCAGCCTGAATCTGCCGCCAGGTGAAATTGCGCGAGCCGCCGCCCGAAGCACGAATCTGGTCCACTGGAATTTCCAGCTCCTTGAAGATTTCGAGCGAATCGCGCAGGCTGAAAGCTACCCCTTCGAGAATGGCGCGAATCAGATGGCCTCGCGTATGTGACGCTGTCAGGCCAAACCACATTCCTCGTGCCTCAGGGTCGAGATGCGGCGTACGCTCGCCCATCAGATAAGGCAGAAACAGCAGGCCGCCGGACCCGGGAGGAATATGCGCAGCTTCTTTGATGAGAAGTTCGTAGACGTCGGAATCCGTCTGGCCGGCGTACCAGCTTTCCGCGGTGCCGAAGTGGTCGCGGAACCAGCGCAGCGAAAGACCGGCACCCTGCGTCACACCCATCACATGCCACTTGCCGGGAACGGCGTGGCAGAAGGTGTGGATGCGCCCCCCCGAGTCAAGCTTGGGCGCACCCGTGTAAGCGAACATCACGCCCGAACTGCCCAGCGTGCTGGAGGTGAGGCCGGGCAGCACAATGCCGTTCCCGACGGCACTGGCGGCCTGGTCTCCGGCGCCGCCTACTACGGGCGTTTCGGCCGCCAACCCGGTGAGCAGCGCAGCCTCACGCGTGACAGTCCCGGTGATTTTCGGCGACTCAAAAGCCTGCGGGAGGAGCGAGGGATCGATATTGAGCGCCGCAAGTATCTCTTGCGACCAGCGGCGGTTTGAGACATCAAACAGCAGCGTTCCGGATGCGTCGGAAACATCAGTGGCAAATTCGCCGGTCAGGCGGTAACGGACAAAATCCTTGGGCAGCAGGAAGTGCGCGGCGCGGTCATAGATGGCAGGCTCGTGGTCACGAATCCACAGCAGCTTCGGCGCCGAAAAACCGGTGAGGGCAGGATTTGAAACCAGTTGGATCAGCCGCTCGGAGCCGACTTGGGCCGTAATCCAGTCGCATTGAGGCTGGCTGCGTTGGTCGCACCAGATCAGCGACGGTCGCAGCACGGCATTCGCCCGGTCCAGCAGCACGACGCCGTGCATCTGGCCGGAAAGCCCGACCGCTTTGATGTCCGATCCGTTCAGACCCGCTTCAACCAAAGCGCCCTGGACGGCAACGGTTGTTGCTTCCCACCAATCTTCGGGGTCCTGCTCGGCCCAGCCGGGCCTCTCCATGCGCATCGGCTGGTGGTCGCCGGTAGCGGCGCCGACAACGGTGCCATCCGGCCGGACAATCACTGCCCGCGTGCCCGTCGTTCCAATGTCGATTCCCATTAAGTAGGACATAGTTGTCGCCCCCGGCCCCTGCGAGCAGGGCCCATAAACTGGAAGCGTCGCCCTTCCGTTCGCCGACTGTGCTTTCCTGATCCCTGTTCCTCAGACTTTGATCTTCTGCCACCGCCCGATCCGGGCCGACCGCTCGACTGCATCTAACATCAGATGGTTCTTCACGCCGTCACGGAAGTTGGGTTTCGGCATCCGGCCTTTCTCAAGGCAGGTCAGGAAATCGTGGACTGCGTGCGCGAACGTGTGTTCGTAGCCAATGATGTGCCCGGGAGGCCACCACGCCCCCACATAAGGATGAGTGGCCTCCGTTACGAGAATGGTCTTGAATCCCTGCACCGACTGGTCCTCTGTGCGGTCATAAAACTCCAACTCGTTCATCCGTTCCATATTGAACGCCAAGCTCCCCTTGCTGCCGTAAACCTGGAAGGTATTGTAATTCCTGCGGCCACCGCCGAACCTGGATGACTCAAACACGCCTGCGCTACCGTTCTTGAAGCGCGCCAGGAAGTTTGTCTCGTCATCCACGGTGACCTTCCCTTTTCCCTTGCTCCCCTTCGCTCCCCAGGAACCAGAGCCAACACCAGCCAGTGGACGACTCGTGATGAACGTTGTCATCTGCCCTGTTACCTCGGAAATATCGCCGTTCAGGTAAGTTGCCAGGTCAGTCGCGTGGGCGCCGATGTCGCCCAGCGCGCCGCTGCCCGCAAACTTCTTCTCGAGCCGCCAGACCAGCGGGAAATTGGGGTCCATGATCCAGTCCTGCAGGTAGGCTCCATGGTAATGGTAGACCTTGCCGATACGCCCACCCTCTATCAGTTTCTTGGCAAAGGCGACCGCGGGCACTCGCCGGTAGTTGAAATTCACGTAGTGCAGGACGCCGGCCTTCTCGACGGCGCGCAGCATCTCCCTGGCTTCGCGCACCGAATTCGCCAGTGGTTTCTCACAGATGATGTGCTTTCCCGCCTTGGCTGCGGCAATCACCATGGGATGGTGCAGGAAACTCGGTGTCGAGACGTCGACTACCTGAATGTCCTTGCGCGCGACAACTCTTTCCCACTTGTCATCGAACTCCTCCCAGCCGAACTGGCGCGCCGTCGCCGCCAGTTCCTTTTCAGGAGCCTTGCCGCAAATCACCTTCATGCGCGGAACCAGCTTTCCCGGAAAGAACCTTCGCACCTGCCGGTAGGCGTTCGAGTGCGCCTTCCCCATGAACTGGTGCCCAATCAGTGCAATGTTGATGTCTGGCATGTCGATTCCTCCTCGGTCGTTTTCGATTTATGGCGAGTATTGCGTGTCATGCCCACCACATTCCGGCGAGTTTTTCCTTGATGACAATTTCGTTCAGGAAGGCGGCGGCTTTGGTCAGACCTTCTTCCACGGACATGAGGCTGTCTTCATGCTCGATGGAGAGCACATCGTCGTAGCCGATCATCTGGAGTGTGGAAACGAAGTCGCCCCAGAAGTCACGCCCATGGCCGTAGCCGACGGTTCGGAAGAGCCAGGAGCGGTTTTTCTCGTCAGTGTAAGGCTTGGTGTCGAGTACTCCGTTCACCTTGTAGTTGACGTCGTACATCCGTGTGTCTTTGGCGTGGACGTAAAAGACGGCCTCGCCCAGCTTGCGAGCGGCCGCGCAGGGATCGACGCCTTGCCAGAACATGTGGCTGGGATCGAGGTTACAGCCAATGGCCGGTCCCGACTCCGCCCGCAGCCGCAGCA
>JAJXZM010000017.1 GCA_021780055.1 Acidobacteriota bacterium | reverse complement strand
GAAGCCGGCGCGAGCGCGCGCGACGTGGAGGGAATTGCCCGGCAGGTGGCTGTTGGCCTGGGAGCTGAACGTACGGACCTGCGAGTCGGCTACGCATCGCTCTCCATCACGATCGGCATCGGGCGCCATGGGATCACACGCATGTGTAAAGTCGGTCCGCTGGGTGTGAACCAGAGTCTCGACTACGCCCTTCACGTGGCCGCAGGACGAATCGAGGGGGGAAAGTTCACTACGGCGGAAGCTCGGGAGGAACTGGATCGCCTCGTGAGGACTTCCTCCCGTCATCCCGACTGGGTTGTCGCCGTGGCCGTCGGTGTGGCGTGCGCTGCCTTCGGGCGGTTGATGGGTGTGGACTGGGCGGGTGTGGGGCCAATCTTCGTGGCCGCCGGTCTTGCTCAGGCGGCGCGGCGAGCCCTTGCCTTGCGCAACGTCAACGTTTTCGTTTCCACTGGGGCGGTGGCGTTTATCGGGTCCGCCTTGTGCGGACTCGCGGCGCGGTGGGCGGGAAGTTACACGGTGGCAACCGCCATGACGGCGCCCGTGCTGTTGTTGGTGCCAGGTGTGCCATCGCTCAACTCGCAGAACGACATTCTGGAAGGCCGCCCCACACTTGGGAGCGCCCGGGCCGTCTGGGTGGCCGTGATTCTGGTATTCTTTACGGTTGGGTTGTGGCTTGCCGAAGGCATGCTGGGCGAAAGGCCTTGAACGTGGATATCTCCTATCTGCTCCACCAAACCGCCTGCGGGGGGCTTGCTGCTGCCGGCTTCGGCGTGCTTTTCAATGTTGGCTTCCGGGCGCTGCCGTGGTGCGCGGCCAGCGGCGCTCTGGCACTCATGGTCCGCACCGCTGCCAGAGAAAGTGGCTGGAGCCTGGTGGCGGCTTCGTTTGTCGCAGCTCTGGCGGTCGGCGCCGCCGTGCAACTCCTTCACTCCCGGATCAAAATTTCCCGCAACTCACTGGAGGTTGTGGGCTGCATTCCGTTGATTCCAGGCGGGACCGCCACCAAGGCAATCCAGGGGTTGTTTGCTGTTGCGGGCCTGCATCCTGCCATCGCCCAAGAAAGTTTCATCATGGCCCTGGAAGACGCTCTGCGCGTAGTGTTTGTCATCGGCGCCCTCGGAACCGGACTGGCCATCCCTACCCTTCTGCTGCGGATGCACAGGACCCGGTGAAAGAGATTGCACTTCGCTTCTCCAAAGCCCTTTTTTAAGCGCTCTCTTTGTTCAACGGGGCCGTGGAGGGAGGTGATGACGGCCATGAAACATGCAAAACGCCATTTCCGTGTCGTCCTGTTCATCTGGGTACTCGCGTTGTTCCTGCCCGCGAGAATATACGTGGCCCAGGAAAGTGCACCTCAATTACCAACAGCGGCCAAGCCCTGTTCATCTGACTTCCAACCTCAGGAAGAGATGCGACTCAAACTCCCGCCTAACGCTCTGCAAGTGGCGCGCGTCATTGGTGTCGATTGTGACCTCGCCAGGCTTTCGCAATTAACCACCTCGGAGAGCGCCGCTCAAGGCCGGGTCCGATCACTTGAAGAACTGTCACTCCGCCAGGAGATTACCGATACCGTCGTGACCGCATCGCTCGACGTGGATTCTGTTCTAAATGAAATCGACTACGAACAAAGACAAATCTACGAGCTGATAAGAATTTCTCAGACTCGGCACGATCGTGCCCTGGGAACCACAAACCTGGCAGTTCTTACTGTAAGCACGGGACTCGGCATTGTCGCAGGCGCCCTGTCATTCAGCGATATTACTTCGGATCTGGGCGATGTGCTTGGGTTCGCCTCAGGAGGAATATCCACTTTGTTTTCGGTCCGCGGTCTCCGTCAAACAAAAGAAAAAGGACATGCCGAGGGTGTTCTCCCAAGCATGCTGGGGCCCTTCTTTGCCGACCCTGCAGCGCAGCAACGCCTCTATGCTGAAGCTGCATGGACGTACCTGAATAGTGTTCCACCGGGGAAATCTGAAGAATTGAGCCGAAGGGCGCAATTGCTGGAACAATGGGAGTCCAAAGGCAGGCTGCAAGTTCCAGGTTCAGTTCGCTCGCAGCAAAGGATCATGCTCTTTACGACTACCCAGCCATCAACAAAAAGCTGGACGTGGAGATATTGACTGAGCGCTCAGCGATGCTTGCCGACGTGGCGCACGCCATCGCTCAGATGAAACATGATCTCGCCGACCTTCTTCGGGCGTTGAGATAGGGACCAATGGGATAGGTTGAGCGTTATGCTGATCGGTGTTAGCTTTCCCTTTGACAGGCACGGATCTGCTTTGGAGATATCGTCATCGCAGAGGCCCCGCGGACTAATTACAGCCCTTTTCCCTTTTTCTGCCAGCCACCACCGACTCCTCGAATGGGGCGAGCTTCGCTTGCGCATCAGGCTGCTTCGTCCTTCGGATTGCAGGATTCGCCTCCGTTCGGCGGATGTGCTGGAGTAAGGTACCACTGCTCCTTAGGCACCACCTTAGCCTGGACTGGGTCAGCAATGTAGGCGGGGGTCATGATCTGCACGCCGTACTCGTTGAAGACATCCAGGATGTTTTGGTGAAGAGCCGTATACAGGTGAAACATCTCCAGGGGTTGATCGCAGTAAGTGTTCAGCTCGTATGTGACGGCGAAGTCACCGAGTTCCTTGTGTAATACAAATGGCCTGGGGTCCCTCAAAAGCCCGGGAGTGCGCGCGGCTGCTTCGATCAGCATGGCTTCCACCTGTCTCCAGGGTGTTTCATAGCCTATGCCTACGGTCGTATGTAGAATCAGCCCATGCTTTTTTGCCAACATGCTGTAATTGATAACTTCCCCGTTGATGATCATCGAGTTGGGCACCACCACGACCTCGTTCTTCGGTGTGCGCAAGGTCGTCACCATCACGCCGGTTTGCTCCACACTGCCAATGTGATTGCCAATCTTGACCCAGTCGCCCAGCTTGAAGGTGCGCCGGTACACCATGGTGTACCCGGCAAGCATGTTCCCAATAATCGAGGTCGATCCGAGAGAAAAAACCACGCCGATAAACAGGGACACTCCCTTGAAGGCTGCCGAGTCCGAACCCGGTATATACGGATACGCAACAACTATCGCAAAGGCGATGACTAGCACCCGCACCAGGCGGTAGGTTGGCTTCGCCCACCCAGGATCGAAGCCTGCAAAAGTGACTGCCCCTTCCTCGATACCGTTAAAGAATATCTGGATCAATTTCAACAAATACCAGGACACCAAGCCCAGAATCACCAGGAACACAAAATTGGGAATTTGCTGAAGCAGCCCGATGCCCAGCGTGCGCAGGGGATCCATCAAAATCTTGAGGAGTCTGAAGGAGGCCCCGCGGGTCCAGGGGAACAAGGACAGGACGTAGTGAAGGTAGATGTAGAATGCAGCCAACGCCGCGGCTATCCATACGAAGCCAAGCACGACGTTCAGCGTGTTCCACAGTTGCTCCGTATGGACAAAGTATAACGACTGGATGTGCAATCCCTGGACCTTCTCCTTGAAACGCCTGTCAAGAACGGAGTGGAAACGCCGATAGAGCCAGTGTCCACACCATAAAGTGAGAAGGAGAACCAGAGTCGCAAGAATCGCATAGACAACGTCCTGCATCAGGGCACGCGGCTCGCGGTCACGTCGGTGGGCTTCGATAGCATCTTTGATGCGCTGGGTGTAAACATGAACCAGAACGGGCCGCTCGATCCCCTCGAGCCTCGCATCGGGATCGATCACGGTCATGATGGGAAACTTGCCGGCCATGATTCTTGTCCCGATCGGCGTCTCCTCTGAACTGAGCGACTGCGGGGAGAAAGCATGGTCTGCCGCCACGGCCTGAATTCTTTGTGCAATTTCCTGCGCGCGTTTTTCTGCAGGAAAAGCCATCACCCCTCGCACGTGAAACAGTGTCACGCCATCCACCACGACCGGGGCAACGTTAGTCGTGGACCAAACCTCTTCGGCCTCCGGCGCCGAAGCGGTGGCGTTCGGCTTCTGCCCGGCCGCATTCACAAGACCCAGGCTCATTACGGCGAACAGTAACACCGGCATAACCGATTGGCGATTCGGATTCCTGTCAAATCTGGAAACCATACTGCACCTCGAAAAATAGCCGGCCCGGGTGGCCCGAACAACGAGCGCAACTACTTATTTCTGCGATCATTGCAGCGCAAATGAAGCCGGCGTACCTTTCCTACAGGCAGGCCGGAGTGCCCCCGTTTTCGGAGGTACACCAACAATGGCCAGTTCATTCACAACCTTCTTCACGCCGCTGACCTGCCTGGCCAACTGCTCTGCAACCGTTTTCTCTTCGGCAGTTTCCACCTGACCCGTCAAAACGATTGTGCCACCCTGCGCGATGATACTGATGTCCCTCGTCTTCAGCGTCTGGTCCTGATACAGTCTCGCCTGAATCTCTCTGGTAATCGCCGCGTCGTCAGACGGCGACATCCGGCTGCACGCACTGAAGAACGCCAGGGCAACAACCAGCAGACCTGAGCTTAATAGTCGTGCTTCCCTCATTTCAGTGCCCTCCGTCGCACACGGGGTACTCATGGCAAGCTATGCGAACTGCGAAAGATGATCGTGATCTTGCCTTTGACGCGTCTTTCCCATACCGCACTTTAGCTATCGCCGATATCCGAGGGTTGGACGGTCTTCTTCAGGTCAGGCGTGATGGCGCCGCTTGACGCGCAATTGCGCCAGCGACCGGGCCAGGGAGGCATTAACAGAAGCGACTTCTTCGGAAGAGAGTTTTTCCCGGAGGCGGGCGGCGGCACGTTCACGGGCCTCTTCGGCTTTTGCCTCATCGATGTCCTCAACGCGAATCGCCATGTCCGTCACGATAGCCACGTGTTCGCCTGTAACTTCAATGAGCCCCTCACCCACGGCAAGGAAGTCGTCATGCCCGTTCCTGTGTACAATCATTTCACCGGGCACGAGTTGGGTCATCAGCCGGACGTGCTGGGGTAGAATCCCGATCTGCCCCTCGACGGCCGGCAACGTAACCATCTCCACGTGTTCGGAATATGCTTTGCCTTCCGGTGTTACAATTTCCAGTTTGATTGAATTGCCCATGTCCGACTATGTCTCGAGTGAAAGCCTTCCGGCCTTCAAGCTTCTTTGATTTCCTCGATTGAGCCTTTCATGTAAAAGTTGCCTTCCGGCACGTCATCGTGTTTGCCTTCCAATATCTCTTTGAAGCCGCGAACCGTCTCAGCAACAGGAACTTGCCTGCCTTCGCGGCCGGTGAACACCTGCGCGACGGTGAATGGCTGGCTCAGAAAACGCTGAATCTTACGTGCCCTGAAGACTGTGAGCTTGTCTTCGGGCGAAAGCTCGTCCATCCCCAGAATCGCAATGATGTCCTGGAGGTCTTTGTAACGTTGCAGCACTTTCTGCACTTTGCGCGCTACGTCGTAATGTTCCTCGCCTACAACTTCCGGCGCCAATGCGCGCGAGGTTGACGCCAGAGGGTCCACCGCCGGATAGAGGCCCTGTTCAAAAATCCCACGATCCAGAACAAGGGTGGCATCCAAGTGTGCAAACGTCGTGGCCGGCGCCGGGTCCGTCAGATCGTCAGCCGGAACATATACGGCCTGGAAAGATGTGATCGAACCTTTTTTAGTGGAAGTAATGCGCTCCTGCAGGGCTCCCATCTCGGCGGCAAGGGTCGGCTGGTAACCGACCGCGCTGGCGGTGCGGCCAAGCAAAGCCGACACTTCGGAACCAGCCTGGGAAAAGCGGAAAATGTTATCGATAAAGAGCAACACATCCTGGTTCTTCTCGTCGCGGAAGTACTCAGTAATGGCAAGTCCGGTCAGGGCCACGCGCAGGCGTGCGCCCGGAGGTTCGTTCATCTGCCCATAGACCAGGGAGATCTTGGACTTGCGCAGATCGTCCAGGTTGATAACGCCCGCTTCAGACATTTCGTGGTACAGGTCGTTCCCTTCCCGGGTGCGCTCTCCCACTCCGGCGAAAACAGAAACGCCCCCATGGAGCTTGGCGATATTATTAATCAATTCCATAATCACGACCGTCTTGCCAACTCCTGCACCACCAAACGCCCCTACTTTGCCGCCTTTCAGGAATGGGCAGATCAAATCAATGACCTTGATCCCCGTCGGCAGCACTTGCGGAGAAGGCGATTGGTCCACGAGCGGGGGCGCGGGCCTATGGATGGGATAGAACTTTTCCGCCTCAACGGGTCCGCGCTCGTCCACCGGGGATCCGGTCACATCAAACACGCGGCCCATCACTCCCTCGCCAACGGGCACTGAGATCGGTGCGCCGGTATCAGTGACCTCGAAGCCACGCTTAAGGCCCTCAGTGCCAGACATCGAAATTGTCCGGACC
>JAJXZM010000154.1 GCA_021780055.1 Acidobacteriota bacterium | reverse complement strand
GGGGTCCGTTCTCCGTTCTTCAAACACGGGCGTGCAGGTCGTCATCGGGAAAGAGAATCCTGCCGATGAAATGCGCCATTGCGCTCTTGTGATGGCGCCGCTCAGGTATGGGTCACGGACTGTGGGAGCACTTGGAGTGGTCGGTCCTACGCGTATGGCATACGACCGCGCCGTGACCACGGTCGAATACGTAGCCCACCTATGCAACCGGTTGCTGAGTGTTAATTGACGATCATTTCTGTGTCTCCCAACACAACCCGGCGCCAATTTTCCAGAACAGGATGTTTCGCCATAATTTCAGACAGGATAGAATAACGAAGTTATGACTGATGAAAAGAAACTCGTAGACGAACGCGAACAACAGCCAACGGCTCCTGCAACCGACTCCATGAAACCGGAAGCCGACAGTACGTCAGGGCTCCCTGGAGATCTGGCGGCAGCTTACCGGCAGCTCCTGAACGAAAAGAAAGAACTTTTTGACCGTCTGGTGCGCAAGCAAGCTGAGCTTGAAAACGTGCGCAAGCGAGTGGAGCGCGAAAAAGAAGATTTTCTGCAGCATGCAACGATGGGCCTGATCCGGGCGCTGCTGCCCACGCTGGACGCCCTCGAAAGGGGCCTGAAGCACCGCGAGGACGATGTTCCGGAAAAATTTTACGCGGGGATGGAATTGATCCGCCACGAACTGCTGGAGGTATTGAAACGGGCCGGGCTTTCTCCGATTGAAAGCGAGGGTAAGGCCTTCGACCCGCACGTCCACCAAGCCGTGGAGACGGTGGAAACCGACAAGTTCGAAGATCAGTCTGTGGTGGAAGAACTTCAGCGAGGATACAGGCTGAAGCAGCGGCTGCTGCGGCCCGCCATTGTAAAAGTTGCAGTCACACCCTCAAAACGGGGCCAGCACTCCGCAGAGAATGAAGACGCAACGAGCAAGTAACAGACCCAATACATTGAAACGCCGGAATACAACAAGGCACGCCGAAAACCTGATGAAGGAACGTTGAGTGAACCAGAAGCGGGATTATTACGAAATCCTCGGAGTTAGCCGCGGGGCATCAGACCAGGAAATCAAGAGCGCCTACCGCAAGTTGGCGCTTCAGCACCACCCCGACCGCAATCCAGACAAGAAAGAAGAAGCTGAAGAGCGCTTCAAGGAGATCACCGAGGCCTACAGCGTGCTAGCGGATGCCGACAAGCGCGCGGCCTATGACCGTTTTGGTTTCGCAGGTGTCGGCGGTACTGGCGCCGGCGCTCCGGATTTCTCATCAACGATCTTCTCCGGGTTTGAAGATTTGTTTGGCACCTTCTTCGACCTCGAAGACCTTTTCGGCCATGGGCGTGGGCGGCGCACACGTGCCGCGCGTGGCGCCGATCTTCGTTATGAAATGGAGGTCTCCTTCGAGGAAGCTGCGAGCGGGCTCGATACCAAAATCAAGATTCCGCGCAGCGAAGGGTGTTCAAGCTGTCATGGTTCCGGCTCAAAGAATGGCTCGCAAATGGCCGCTTGCCCCGCGTGCGCAGGGCGGGGTCAGGTGCGCTATTCACAAGGCTTCTTCACCGTTTCCAGGACCTGCCCGCAGTGCGGTGGAACGGGACAGGTGAACCGCGATCCCTGCCCGGACTGCCATGGCGAAGGGCGCGTGCGTCGCGAGAAAGTTCTGGGAATCAAGATTCCAGCGGGTGTGGATGACGGAACCCGCTTGCGCATTGCCGGTGAGGGAGAAGCCGGGCGGCATGGCGGCCCGCCGGGAGACCTCTACGTCGTCCTGAAGGTTCGCCCCCACCCTTATTTTGAACGTCGCGGTGACGATCTTTACGTCAGAATTCCTCTCTCCATCACTCAGGCGGCCTTGGGCGCGGAAATCAAAGTGCCAACACTACAGGGCACGCAAAAAATGAAGGTCCCGGAGGGAACGCAGCCGGGCGCGGTGTTTCGGCTGCGGGGGCACGGGATGCCCGTCTTGAACGGCAGAGGCCGTGGCAATCTTTATGTTTATGCCGACGTTGTGATTCCTCACAGACTTTCCCGCGAACAGCGCCGGACCTTGGAATCATTGGGGCCTTCGATTGAAGTCGATAACAAGCCGGTGGAACGCCAGCCCTCCGAGAAAGTTAAAGACGTCTTCGGTTAGTTCTGTCGGAATTCCCGCGATCCCTGGTGCCCAGGAATCTTAACCCTCAGCAGTGCTCACGAACTCATCCCGCCCGGCGAAACCCAAACAATCACCAGAGGTGCGGAATTTGGAACCGGTTGTGTTGCAGCGTTCCTACGGTACTGGGGTGAGGCCGGCGCAACCAACTGAAACCGACTGTAACCATGCTGCCGTTGAATCCAGGGTTGGGATTCGCGATTCCGGCGTTCGACATGTGGAAGTAGTGGTACTCAAAGACCAGCGCCCTCTGCGGCCGGAAGAAATACTGAAGGCCCACGCCCCCTTGCGAAAGGAACTGCGTGTCGCCTGTGATTTCGGACGCGTTCTTATCAATCGTGGTGTGAAGCGGTCCCGACCCCGCATCAAAATATGGGACCACATTGCGGATCGGGGTGAACCCGAAACGCATCACAAGCGACGTACCGATCAGGCTTCCGCCCGGACGCGTTGACCCGCCCAGCATCTGCTGACTGATCAGTTCAAAACGCTTCAGAGGAAGTCGCGAATGCGGGGAATCCCAAGCAATAATCCCGATCTGGGGAGCAGCAAAAATAAAGTTGATGTGCGATATGTTGTTCGGGATGTTGTTCTCCAGCCCAAACCCGAACTGGACGCCGAACGTGAGCCGACTGCCCTCGGTCCAGTAAGGTGCCGCTGTATCTTGGGAGAATTGTTGCGCAGATTTGGAGGTCGTCAGACCCCCCGTGGCAACAACCTGTCCAAGGGCAGGAGTCGCAGCCGCAACGCTGATTGTCCCCAGCAGCGCAAAGGTCCAAACAATTGTCAGTTTGCTCATATCAAAGGGTTCCGATCATCCATTCGGGACAGGAAGCGCTGCAGGACCTGTTATCTTAATTGGCGGTGGAAAATCAATCAAGAATTTTAGCGGTTGTTTGAATCCTGTCGGCCGGGGATATGTTCGGTGATGAAAAAGAGGCACAAATGTGCTCACGGGCCACAGGGTCAGCGCCGGAGTGGAAGGAGGCAGCAGCGCAAGATTGTCCACAGAATCCTCCCGCCCGCACGAAGGCTGCCAAGGACCGTGCCGGAAATCTTCGACCGGCCGTGCGCGCGCCGGTGGTAATTCACGGGAACCTCACAGACTCTCAGCCGCAATTGCGCCGCACGAGCCTGCATTTCCACCGTCCAGCCGAAAGTGCGGTCCCGAAGGTCGAGCCGCGCAAGCGAGTCGTGGCGAACGACGCGCATAGGACCAAGGTCGGTGAAATCAACCTGCCATATCATCGCGATCAAACCTGTGGAGAGCCAGTTTCCGAACTTTTGCAGTGACGAAAGAGATCCTGGTTCCGGATTACCCATGACGCGCGAACCCAGCACCATGTCGCATTGATCCTGATCAAAACGCTGGAGCATCTTAACAAGGTCTTCCGGGTCATCGGAACAATCGCCATCCATAAAGGCAATGGCAGTAACACTGTCATGAACGTGTTGGATACCGGTCCAACAGGCTTGCCCATAGCCGCGCCTGGGCTCACTGATAACCTGAGCTCCGGCGGCGCTGGATATTGCAGCAGTCTGGTCCTGGCTTCCATTGTCAACCACAATAATCTGGGCAAAAATTTCGCGTGGAATCCGGTGCAGAAGCATGCTGATGCTTTTCGCTTCATTCAAGGCGGGAATGATGAGAGCGTAGGATTGGCGCATGGAAGGTGCATTTCCAACAGCGGTATTCTATCACCAACGCGTCAGGCAACGTCGAGGGGCATCCTGCGAGGTATGGAATACGCTTCGAAATTTATGGTATATAATTTAACTTACTCAACGATGCGGGAAGAACCAATTCCAGATCTATGCCTTGACCGTCTGCCCACGGCTTGCCCCGAGGCACAGCGGTTTATTTTTAGAAGGCGTTATTGGCTCCGTGATGTGGTCCTTTCGGCATTGGCGGCTTTCACTCTTTTCCTTTTTCTTTATCAGCCTGTGCAGGTTGAAGGCACCAGCATGCTGCCGCTCCTTCAGAATCATGAGCGGATTGTGGTCAACCGAGTCGCCTATCATGTTGAGTCGATTCACCGCGGCGACATAATAGTGTTCCGGTATCCGCTGGACCCTAACGTATGCTTTATCAAGCGCGTCATCGGATTACCCGGTGACTGGGTCAGCATGAGAGACGGGCGGGTTTATGTGAACGGCAAGAGGCTGAAAGAACCTTACATTCAGCCGGGATACATGGGGCAGCAGACGTGCGCTCCCGTCCTGGTACCTCCGCGGCATTATTATGTGCTGGGTGACCACCGGGAATTTTCGAACGATAGCCGTGAATGGGGAACAGTTGCCCGGCGTTATATTTACGGGAAGGCAGTTTTTGCTTACTGGCCTCTCAGTGACATGGGTTCGCTGCAATAGCCGGCGTTTTCATGAAGGTGGTTGAATAGATCTCCGCGACTCTGGCTTAATTACCCAGAACTGTTTTAACAGCAGTTGAAAATTATCATCCGGGCACAGCGCAGGCTGAAGTGTACCAGGCAGCGGGCTCACCGCGCTTCCGGACGGAGAGGGAATGCAGGCAATTTTAACTTTAGAAGATGGAAGGATTTTTCGCGGCCGGGGCTACGGAGCCGTGGGCGAGCGTTTTGGCGAAGTTGTCTTCAACACGGCGCTTTCCGGCTATCAGGAAATCCTGACGGACCCTTCTTATTCCGGGCAGATTGTCTGCCTGACCTACCCGCACATCGGGAATTACGGCACCAATCCTCTCGATTCTGAGGCCTCTACGCCGTTCGCCGAAGGCCTGATTGTCCGTGAACTTGCGCAGCTCGCCAGCAACTGGCGCTCGGTCGAGTCAATTTCGGATTTTCTGGCGGATTACGGTATGCCGGTAATTTCCGACATCGATACGCGAGCACTGGTGCGGCACATCCGCACTCACGGAAGTATGCGCGCCGTGTTGTCCACGCAGGATTTTGACGAGCAAAGCCTGCTGCGTAAGGTGCAAGCCACGCCCAGCATGGTCGGGCTGGACCTTGCCAGCCGCGTCACAACAACCGCGCGCTACGACTGGAGTGAATCCTCCACGGACATCTATCACAAACAAGTACCTGCTGAAGGCAAACTCCCGTACCACGTTGTGGCCTATGATTTTGGCATCAAGCACAACATCCTGCGGCGCCTTGTGGATACCGGGAGTAGTGTCACCGTCGTCCCGGCCAGGACTTCCGCGGCGGACGTTCTGGCCCTGAATCCGGATGGCGTGTTCCTCTCCAACGGGCCGGGTGATCCCGAACCTGTCGATTATGCAGTTCGAAATATCCGCGACCTGATGGGGCGAGTGCCGATTTTCGGGATCTGCCTGGGTCACCAGCTCACGGGACTGGCGCTGGGGGCTAAAACGTATAAGCTCAAGTTTGGCCACCATGGTGGCAACCATCCGGTGCTGAACATCGAAACCAATAAGGTGGAAATCACGGCCCATAACCACGGCTTTGCAGTTGATCCTGACTCGCTAAAAGACAGCGAAGTAATCCTGACGCACCGCAATCTCAATGACAATACGCTGGAAGGGCTGCGCCACCGCTCGTTGCCGCTCTTCTGCGTGCAGTATCACCCGGAAGCTTCACCCGGGCCGCACGATTCGGCGTACCTGTTCGATCGTTTTGCAAAATTGATGGAAGAATTCAA
The DNA here is from genome assembly GCA_021780055.1 of Acidobacteriota bacterium. The sequence continues at coordinate 557 of JAJXZM010000154.1, read as the reverse complement.
GAAGGCGGAAGAATAAGAAGGTAGCCGGCAGATCTGCCGTCACGCGATAGCGCAGATCAGATCGCAACTCCATAGACAGAATTGGATACATGCCCAAACGTACTGACATCCACAAAGTAATGATCATCGGTTCGGGACCGATTGTAATCGGCCAGGCCTGCGAGTTCGACTACTCGGGAACACAGGCCTGCAAGGCGCTCAAGGCCGACGGCTACGAGGTGGTGCTGGTCAACTCCAACCCGGCCACGATCATGACCGACCCCGAGTTTGCCGACCGCACTTACGTCGAGCCGTTGACGGTCGATTATCTGGAAGCCATCATCGCGCGCGAGCGTCCCGATGCCGTTCTTCCCACTGTCGGCGGCCAGACAGCGCTGAACCTGGCTATTGAGCTGGCGGAGAAGGGAATCCTTGACCGCTACAACGTCAGTCTGATGGGCGCCTCTCCCAAAGCCATCAAGATTGCCGAGGACCGGCTCTGGTTCAAGGACGCCATGAAAAAGATCGGGCTGGCCGTCCCGCGCAGTGTTCTGGTCAACACGGTTGAGGGCGCGATG
>JAJXZM010000269.1 GCA_021780055.1 Acidobacteriota bacterium | reverse complement strand
GCTCCAGGTGTGGGAGCAGGAACGCTCTCCGGAGGGTCTGAATTAAATCCGTCATCAGAACGGATTGCAAGGCCCTTCTTGCGCAGGATCGCGCCGCCGCAACGCCTGTGCCCCCAATCAGGCGGGGGGCGCGTCCAGCGTAATTTCTGCGGGGTGTAACTACAATAATCTTCCAGGACCCAAGATTATCAGCCCGCGATACAATCCATGAGCGCAAAAAAGTCAATCGCACGCGACGCGCGGAGGAATCGAGATGAACAAGCAGAGTGTTCCTTATTCGCACGGTATTTCCGGCCGCAGAGAGTTTCTTAAGGCCTCGGTCGCCGGCGCCGTGGGAGCCGCCCTGGCCCCGGCAGGAGCATCCGCCACTCCCCTGCCCGCCACGTCGCGCCGCCCCAACATTATTTACATCCACTCGCACGATACCGGTCGCATGACCAGTCCTTACGGCGTCGCGGTACCCACGCCAAACATCCAGCGCCTCGCGGAAGAAGGCATTCTTTTCCGGCAGGCCTATAACGCCGCGCCCACGTGTTCACCCAGCCGCGCCAGCCTGCTGACCGGTGAGTGTCCGCACAGCAACGGGATGCTGGGCCTGGTGAACCGCGGCTTTGAAATGACGCCCGAAGGCTACCAGCACCACATCGTCCGCACTCTGCGGCGCGAAGCCGGATACCGCTCCACGCTGATCGGCCTGCAGCATATTGCAAAAGACCCGCACACCATCGGTTACGACCAAGTGGAAGTCATTCCCGGCAACCGCGTGGCGGACGTCGCGCCTCGTGCCGTTCGCTTTCTGAACAGCCGTCCGCAGGAACCCTTCTGGCTGACGGTCGGTTTCTTTGAAACACACCGCCCCTATCACAAGGCCGCACCCGCCGATGATGCGCGCTACATCCAGCCGCCCTCACCCGTTCCGGACGTCGCTGCCAGCCGCCAGGACATGGCCGATTTCCATGCCACGGTGCGGACGCTCGACTGGGGAGTTGGAGAAGTTCTGGCCGCGCTCGATGCCGCAGGGCTTGCCGAAAACACGCTGGTGATTTCCACAACCGACCACGGAATTGCCTGGCCCATGATGAAGTGCAACCTCTACGATGGCGGCATGGGCGTGCATCTCGTCATGCGCGGCCCCGGCGGATTCACAGGAGGCAAAGTGTGCGATGCCATGATCTCACAACTGGACATCTATCCCACGCTTTGCGAATTGCTACAGATCAAGCCGCCCGACTGGCTCCAAGGCCGTTCATTTATGCCCGTGCTTCGCGGTGAAACCGAGGAGATCAACGAAGCCATCTTTTCGGAAGTGAACTACCACGCCAGCTACGAACCCATGCGCGCCGTGCGAAGCAAGCGATGGAAGTACATCCGCCATTACGGCGGCCGCACCCATCCCGTCCTGCCCAACTGTGATGACGGGCTGACCAAGAGCTATTGGGTGAAACAAGGTTGGGCCAAAGAAGAAGTTGCGCCGGAAGCTTTGTACGACCTGATCTTTGATCCCAACGAGCGGAACAATCTGGTGGGCGATCCGGCCCACCGCGCGGTGCTCGATGAGATGCGGCAGCGCATGGACAAGTGGATGCAATCCACCAACGATCCCCTGCTGCGCGGTCCGGTGCCGGCACCCCATGGGGCAACGTACAACGATCCTGATGAGATTTCGCCCGGCGATCCTGTAACCACGGTGCCGTGAGTTGGAGATGGACGCACACGTTCGGCGTTTTAGATATCCACGCGGCCTGTCGAATTTTCAACTGCGCTTGTATTTTCTTTGTATCGCGATAAACTAGTTCGGTCTTTGACGGGTTCCACTGCTTACAAGAGGAGACCAATGTTACGGTTCATATCGACCCTTTTTCTGGCATGTGTTTTCCTGCCCTTGAGTCTCGCGGCACGAAAGTCAGCGGCGGTGCCCGCCGGCGCTCGGGCCGCGTACACCACGCCAGCGACGCAAGCCGCCAGCCAGGCACAGGGCATGAACAAGATCGAACACATCATCTGGATCATCCAGGAGAACCGCACCTTCGACAATTATTTTGGAACGTATCCGGGCGCGGACGGATTCCATCCAGGCATCTGTTCACCGGTCCTGCCGGGATCGAGCAAATGCATCAAGCCGTTCCACATCCATGTACCGATGCCCGCCTGCGACCTAGACCACGGTTGGGACGCCGCCCATGCGGCCTACGATCATGGGACCATGGACGGCTTTGTCTGGGCGGAGGGAAGCCCCTTCACCATGGGCTACCTCGACCAGCGTGACATCCCCAATTATTGGGATTACGCGCGCCACTACACGCTTGCGGACCGTTTCTTCTCTTCGCTGAATGGCCCCAGCATGCCCAACCACGTTTACACGGTGGCGGCCAGCTCCGGCGGATTAATCACTAATGTCTGCTCGCAGGACCACGAGTTGGAAGCGCTGGAAAACGCGATGGACGATCCCGATGGATTCAGCTTTGCCGCCATTATCAACCGCTTTGCCAGCCAGGGCGTTACCTGGAAGTATTACGTGGAAACCCCGGAGAATGTACCCGACGCACCCGATCCCTGCCATGTGAGACACCCAGCCCCTACGCAGCTCGGGTTGTGGAACCCGCTGCCGGGCTTCAAAAGCATCCGTGATAATCCCAAGCTGATGGCCCGCCTGGTGAACCAGACCGAGTATTTCCGCGATCTCAAACAGGGTACCTTGCCCCAAGTAAGCTGGCTGATTCCGGACTTCCAGGACAGCGAGCACCCTCCGGAATCCGCCTCCCAGGGCATGTGGTACGTCACCCGGCTGGTCAACGCGGTGATGGAAAGCAAGTATTGGGCCAGCAGCGCGATCTTCCTGACGTGGGACGATTACGGAGGCTTCTACGATCACGTCCCGCCGCCGGAAGTGGATGCCTTCGGCTTTGGGCCGCGTGTGCCGCTGCTGGTGATTTCGCCTTATGCCAAGCCCGGTTACGTCACCAGCCAGACCGGCGGCTTTGAATCAATCCTGCGGTTCATCGAGGAGCGCTTCAACCTGAAACACTTGACCAAGCGCGATGGACGCACGAGCGACATGTTGGATTCGTTTGACTTCAACCAGAAACCCAATCCGCCGCTGGTGATTCCCGTGCCAACGGGGCTGAAGTCGGTCTACAGAAAATACAATTGCACCTACCAGCCCAGCGTGCCGATCACGCCGCGCTCTATCCGGCTGGTCCCCGCCAGCGCCGGTAGAACGGGGCGGTAAGTCTATGGCCCGGATACACAGGTTATTTCCCTAATCCGGGCCTCTAACTGCCGCGAGCCAGTAGCCGAGGCGATGGATTGAGATCGGTTGCAGCTAGCTGCGAGCGCTGCGCCGGTCAGGCGATCAGCACGATCTTACCCACCACGCCTCCCTTCCCTAGCATCTCATGCGCAAGTCGTGCCTCGGCAAGAGGAAATCGCTGTGCGATCAGCGGCTTGATCTTCTGCTGTTTAAGGAGGTCAAGAAGGGTGATCAAATCCTGTCGAAACATTGCCGGTTTCAGCCGTTTGAGCGTCTGGATGCTGTAGGGGACTACCCGTTTCCGGCCTGGGAGAAGCCAGCTGCCGGCAATGTACAACCCGAAAGTAGCAGTTCCACGAAAGCGTTGACGACGGCCAGGGCGAGCTGAAGTCAATCCCTCCCCACGTAGCGATGTCATAAGGCCATAGCCCACCACCCTCCCGCCAGGGCAGAGGGCTTCGCGGGATTGCCAGAGGTGAGGGCCGCCGATGGGATCAAAGACAGCGTGCACACCCTCCCTTGTCAGGCGGTGAATTTCTTTTACGAAGTTCTGCTGTTGATAATCGATTGGGGTGCCGCCCAGTTCGGAAACAGCCGCTGCTCCCCGTGATGAGCAGGTCCCATACATCTCGAGACCTGCCAGGCACCCAAGCTGCAACAGTGCCGTTCCGACCCCGCCAGCCGCGCCGTGAACCAACACACGCTGGCCCGGTTTGACCTTGGCGGAATAATGCAGCATCTGGTACGCGGTGATGTAGTTCAGGATGAGGCTGACAGCCTCGCCAGCGTCCAACCCGGATGGCACCGGCACCAGTTCGCGTTGCGGCAGGCTGACAAACTCCGCGTACGCGCCGTGGATCGGCATTGCGGCAACTGTCTGGCCTGGTTCGATTCCAGAGACCCGGCCCCCAAGCTTATCCACCACGCCAACCATGTCCCACCCGGGCGTAAAGGGTACTGCGGGGGTTTCGGGATGAATGCCTTCGCGCGCCATGATATCGGGCAAGGAGACGCCCGCAGCCAGCACTCGCACCCGGACCTCACCAGCCTTCGGCTCAGGCCACTCTTCTTCAACCACCCTAAGCGCGTCAGGCCCGCCGTAATGGGTGACAATAATGCGAGTGTGCTTCATGGACGGCCAGCCTGAAGAAGCGCCGCGCAAAAACCCGGCGAAGATGAGTTGAAAGGGTCGAATTTAGGTCTCACCCCCTGGAATTCTCCTTCCTGAACGCCGGGTTGAGACTCAGACTAGCAGGGGAATGGCGTTGAAAGTCAGTATACGGCCAGCCCCGGAATCTGGAAACGAAAATGATTGGAACATGCATTGGGTACTGCAACTCCAGCACATTTGGGCCGTCCGCAGCAGAATTTACTTGACTTTTCTGGGCTAGCATGGTAGTCTCCTTTCAGGCTTGGCGGGGCGTTTTTGAGACAAATGGGACAACAAAAGATGTTATTTTGAAAAACGAACCGGAGAAGTTATTGAAAACAAACGAACGGGCCTGAAAAACGAACCGGAACGAACCTGAAAACGAAGCGGAGAAGTTGTTGAAAATACGTACCTGTTGAAAAAACGAACCGAAAACGAACCGGAAAACGAAGCGGGCCACGTTGTTGAAAACAAATAATAGCGGAAAGAACGAACCGGAAACGAACCGGAGAATTTCCAGCCTGAATGTAGCCCGCTACCCGCAATTCCCGCCCCTGCCATGACTAAGATAGAGCCTCGGCCAGCCGAATCTCTGCACGTCCGTTGACACGGCGCCCTACATTCGGCACTCTGGAAGATCGTGCTGCCTGCGTCAATTCACGGGCACAAGGGCTGCGGCTACAAGCGGGCGAGCATATCTCTTCAACCCAAATGAAAAACCGGCCACATTTCGAAATCAGCGTAATGGGAAAGCCGGTGCGACTTGGCGCGCGCACGCTCATCATGGGCGTGCTGAACGCCACTCCAGACTCCTTCTCTGACGGCGGCCTCTATCTCAACCCCGTCGCGGCCGTTCGTCGCGGAGTTGAGATGGCACGCCAGGGAGCCGATTGGATTGACGTGGGCGGAGAATCAACGCGCCCGGGTTCGCGTCCTGTATCAGCCGAAGAGGAACTCGCTCGCGTGCTTCCCGTAATTAAGGGCCTGCGCCGCAAGCTGCCCTCAGTGGCCATTTCCATCGACACCACGAAATCCGTTGTGGCCGAGCGCGCGCTGGAGGCTGGGGCAGCGATTCTGAACGATGTCAGCGGCCTGCGCTTTGACCCGCGCCTTGCCGAGGTGGCTCAGGCGAGCGGCGCGCCGCTGATCCTGATGCACATGCGAGGTCGGCCGCGAGACATGCAACAGCGGCCGTTCGCTCGGTCCATCTGGCGCTCGCTGGAAGACGGCCTGGCGCGTTCCATCCAGCGCGCTCTTGCGCATGGGGTTCTTCGTCGCCAGCTGATTCTCGATCCCGGCCTGGGCTTCGGCAAGACACGCGCGCAGAACTTCGAAATCCTTGCCCATCTCGAGCGGTTGCGGCGCTTCAGACTGCCCATCCTGGTGGGCAGCTCAAGAAAGTCGTTCGTGCGGGCCGTCGTCAGCGGAGAAGGCCTCACGCCGGATCCGGCCGCAAAGGGCCGCCGCAGTCACGCCGCCTTCTTTACCAACAAGAACCTGCTTAACGCTTTGCCGTTTGGCGATGCTGCGGCCGTGGCTGCCGCCATCCTCGGCGGCGCTCACATCGTCCGGGCGCATGACGTGGAACAGATCGCGCCCGCAGTCAGAATTGCCGACGCAGTGGCGCAATCTGCTGGTCGCAGTAGTTCGCACAGTTTCTGAATCCTCACAGGAATGCCTTAATTTAGTCGTTCGGGAAAAGAAGCGAGATTACGCTTGAGGAAATGCAGGCAGACTGAAGCAGCGTCAGGGTCAGTGTGATGGATTGACTCCCAGACCGAAAGGTTCTTGCAGGCCCGATTCAACGGCGCGCAGAGCTTCGGGATAATGGCCGGCGGTGAGAGAGGCGGTGCGGTACTGGGCAAGGGCCTGGTTGCGGTTGCCGCTGATGTCATCCAGCCGGCCCAGATAGATATGGCACCAGGTCACAATGCGAAGATCGGTGGCG
>JAJXZM010000322.1 GCA_021780055.1 Acidobacteriota bacterium | reverse complement strand
ACCTTCTTGAAGGCCGTCAGGGCTTCGTCCATCTTCCCGAGGTTGTACATGATGGCTCCGATATTGAAGTAATACCGGCTGGCATTTGTGGGATCAAGCGAGGCCGCTTTCTCGAACTCCGCCTGGGCCTCTGGAAGCTTTCCTGTTGAAGCATACACGCTGCCCAGGTTGTTGTGCAGGGCGGCGTCGTCGGGCGTCAATAGGAGAGCCTTCTGATAGGTTGCGACAGCCTGATCATATTCCTTCGCCTTGGAGTACGAGTCCGCCAAACGGGAAAGAACCACTGGAACATTCTTGTCCTTGGCCAGCGGCACGGCCTGCGCGAACATAGCGGCGGCCTCCTTATATTGGCCCTGATTATACAGTGCAGTTCCTTGGTCAAAAAACTGCTTGAGCCCGGTAAATTGCTTTTCCTGCTTGACCTGCTCCGCTGCCTGCTTGGCCATTTCAGGATTCTTCTTCATCTCTTCCTGGCGTTCCTGCTGCTCATTGGCCATCTCCTTGGGAAGATTAAAATCCACATTCGTGGGATCGCCAAGGCCGATATGCTTTTCAATGTAGAAGAGAGTCTGTCCCGTAGGACTCTGCAAAGTTACCTTGTAATTCCCAATCGGCAGGCCGATGTAAACAAAGTCGCCCTTCTTGCCCGTCTTGGTCTGATAAGTTCCCTTGATCTCCTGCCGTTCAATCAGAATGATGCATTTGGCACAAGGCTGGCCGTTCTGCTGGATGGCTTTCCCTTCCACACCGCCTGTCTGGGCATAGGACGGGATGGCCATCCCCAACGCCGCGAAAGCAAAAGCCATAACCAGAATCTTCCGCGTTGACATAAACTTCATAAGATCCTCCTCAACTCATACTTGCCAAAATTTATTTTAGCGTTAACTATTTTCCGGCTCAACTTAATCATTGCCTCCGCTTCGCCCGAAAATCTCAACTGACGCTGGATGCTTGCGGAGTGTATCGCGGACGAACTTCATAGGCAATGGGATCATCAAGGCCGGCCTCCTGAAAAGCACGCAGGCGAAGCGCGCAACTGTCGCAGACTCCGCACGCCACGTCTTCCCGCTGATAGCAACTCCACGTAAGCCTCAGCGGCGCTGCAAGTTCAACCCCTTTTCGCACAATCTCACTTTTGCGCATGTGAATGACCGGCGTCACGATTTCGATATCGGTCTCCGGCTTCGTTCCCACATTAATCACGCGGTTAAATGCCTCGTAATATTCGGGCCGGCAGTCCGGGTAACCGGAGCTATCTTCCGCCACCGCGCCAATAAAGATCTTGCGAGCCCCGAGGACTTCTGCCCAGGAAACAGCCACGGAAAGGAAATGCGCGTTTCGGAACGGTACGTAACTGGAAGGAATATCCCTGCGGTCCAGGTTCGCAACCTCAACGGAGATATTCGGGTCGGTCAGGCTTGAGCCTCCGATCTGCCGAAGATGTTCCAACCGGCACACCATGCGATGTTCTGCGTGATAAAAATCTGCAATCGCATTGAAAGACTGCAGTTCCCTGCCTTCCGTTCGTTGGCCATAAGCCACATGCAACATCGCCAACCGATAGTCAAGGCTGGCTATTGCTGTGGTTACGCAACTGTCCATCCCTCCGCTTACCAGCACCACAGCCAGAGGACGTTCAGTGCGTGTTTGGGATTCATTTGCCAAGGGGTCTTCCACTTTACTCAATAACCGATCAGAATGCTCGGGCACCGAAGCCGTCCAACCCGTATCTTAGACCCCTCGTGTTTCAGGGTCCCAGATGAATTTATGGATTTGGAGGCCGACACGGACTTCCAGATTGTCGCGCAGAATCCATTCGGCGACCTGGCTCGGAGGCAGCTTGCCGAAGACAGGCGAAAAGAGAATTTCATCCACGCGACCCGCAATCCCGTGCGTTTCCATAAAATCACGCGCGTAGAGATAATCCTGCTCATCGAGAACAACGAATTTGACCTGGTCTTTTCGCTCCAGAACATCCAGGTTTGCCAGATTGAACCTGCCGCTTTCGCCGCTTCCCGGGCACTTTACATCCACGATCTTCACGACGTCCCGCGCAAGGTCACCCACATAGCGTTCACCGCTGGTCTCGATCAGGACCCGATAGCCTTCGGCGAGCAAGCTGTCCGCAAGACCAACGGTTTCCTTTTGCAGCAGAGGCTCGCCACCGGTCAGTTCCACCAGCTTGCCGCCCAATGAACGGACGCGGCCCAGAACCTCCTCCGGCGTCATCTTCTGTCCCCCGTGGAAGGCGTAAGCCGTATCGCACCAGTGGCAACGAAGATTGCACCCCGTCAGGCGGACAAAGACACACGGCAGCCCTGCAAAAGAGGATTCACCTTGAATGGATTTAAAGATCTCTGTTATGACCATGGACCTTAACAGGCGCTGAAGCCTTATCTTACTCCATTTTTCGTTCACGCAGCGCGGGCTGTCAGCCACATCGCAACTGTGTAAATTCAATTTTCGCGCTTGAAATGGCAATACCGGATACACCGTCCAGACCTGCCAACGTATCTGAAATGTATCCCAGGGGGAAAAGCGATATCGCCCGGACAATTCCCTTACCGCGGCGGAGGAGCAGTTGAGGGAGGCGTCGGTTTACCGTCAATCGTAAACGGCTCCATCAGTTCAGAGCGGGTGCCATCGGGATCAAAAAGGTTAGCTTGGCGCTGACGGTTGTGTCCCACGTGGATTTCGATCGGACGGGTATAGTTCACAGCCGCGGCGCGGGCTTTCAGCGTGGCCACCGCCCTGGCAATATCGGGTGTCGTCAACGAAATATGATTATCGCCGCCGCGCTTGTCCTGAGGGGGCAACCGCTTGTATAGCATAAGCTCGACGTAATCCTTGCCGTCGGGCACCCGCAGATCAACCCAGCTCAGCGTAACCCCATCCGAACTGCCGCGCCAGAATTCCTTGAAACCGAGAATGTCGCTGTAAAACGCCTTGGACCTTTTGAGTTCACCCACCGTAAACCCAATGTGCATGATGTGGTCCGAAATGCGCGTGGCCGGCATGTCTTTGCCTCGGTCTCTCATTGCCCAGCCGTCAGGCTGATACTCGACAAACTCCACCGTGTGTCCGTCGGGGTCTTTAACCGTGAAAGTTTTGTCACCGGTCCTTCCCTTGCTGACCATGGCCGGTGCAGGGATGCCGCGTGAGATCAAATATCGCCTCAACTGCTCCGCGTTATCGGTGTAGAAGGCGATGTGGCTCAGCATCCCGTCGCCTTTGGGGGGTTCGGCAAAGAGCTCCAGATATTGGTAATCGTTAATCTTGATAAACGCGGTGCGAACCGTGCCGTCAGCATTCTTCAGCTCGTAAGGCTCGGCGAATCCGAGAAAGTCCTTGTAGTAGGCAAGAGTCCTGGAAAGGTTGCTCACATAAAGGGCCATGTGCGCAATGCCCAAAATCTTCGGTTGCTTTACCGCGGATTTAGCATCAGGCAACGCAAAAACAAGGCAGCAAACCAGCAGCCATAGAAGTCTGCTTTTCATCTACACCTCCACCAACATCCCCCGCCCGCAGTCACACACGGCCCGCTTCTTGCGCCTGATAGTGCCTACTATCGAGGTGCTAACGGAGGCGATTTCCTGCGGATCGCCGGGTCAAACGATCTGGACTTCGCAGTTGGTCACAAGCGATTTGAACTTCTTTGCGTCGTCGTCGGTTCCGACGATGGCGGCATAGTGCATGGGAACTGCAATCTTGGGGTTGATGGTCTGCGCTGCCTTGGCCGCCTCCTCGACAGTCATCACATAAGTGCCTGACACGGGCAACAACGCGATGTCACACCGGATGGATTTCATTTCCGGAATGAAATCCGTATCGCCGGCGTGGTACACGCGCGTTCCGTCTATTTCAAATACAAACCCCACGCCCTTTGCATCCTTTGGATGGAAGGGTTTCCCCGGCTCCCGAAACTTATTGACGTTGTACGCCGGAACTGCCTCAATCGCTACATCGCCTACTGTTAGCTTCATGCCAGGCTCGACAAAATGCTTTTCCTTTGCTTTGACCTTCTGCAAACCGGCTTTGCACGCCGGGCTCGCAACAATGACTGTTTCAGACGAGCAGACTTTGTTGAGGTCATCAACGCTCAGATGATCAAAGTGTTCGTGGCTCAGCAGCACGATGTCCGCACGGTCATCATGGGACACCTTAAACGGGTCGGTATAAATCACCTTCGACCCTGCAACTCTGAAAGTGTCGTGCGCGATTCGGGTGAATCCAAGGTTCAGAAGTTTCATTGCAATCCCTCCTGTGCAAAACGCCTGCGTTTAGCTTCCGTCGCCGATGCGGCTCCGTCAGAAGTGAACAGTTAAGAATATCAAAAAAAGGATTCATCGACGTGGTGAGATCGGGCCTTTGGCAACCAGGCTGCTCTGCTGAATCCTTAAGGGCACTTCATAGAATTTCCTTACCGGATCCGCCGTCAGCGGACTTGTCCATGCGGAAATGATTGTTAGAAAAATCTAATAGTCTACGAACTGCGTTTTGCCGAAAAACAACTGGAGAGGCACTCGTTGGCGGTTCAACCCGTGAGGAACCGCCAACATAGGGCCGGTACGACAAAGTGAACAACACCACGAAACCGGTAATGGCGTCCCTCCTGATTGGCCTGGTGGCCCTGGCCGGGTCCATGGTTCTCGGCCAGGAGCCAGGCGCGCCCCAATCGCTCGGCGAAATCGCCCGGCAGTTGAAGGCAGAACGCGAAAAACAAAGGCAGACGCCTGTAGCCGTTTATACCAATGACAATCTGCCTAGGCAGGAATCGCTTGGAGTCGTTTCCGCGGATACGAAAGAGAATTCGGAAACGAAAAGGCAGGCTGCGGAGAAGAATGCTCCGGCGACTACCACCTCTGAAGTGCGCGGTGAGAAATATTTCCGCTCAAAAGCTGAAAAGATCCGCTCTCAGATGGAATTTCACAAGCGACAACTTGCTGTTTTGCAACAGCAACTGGGCCTCGCAAGAATGCAGTATTATCCGGACCCACAAAAGACCCTGGAACAGGAAAGTACGCCGGCATTCCAGTCCGATATAGGCAAGCTGCGGAGCAAAATCGCGAGTGCCGAGAAGGCCGTCTCTGACGATCAGAAAGCAATGGAAGAGTTGCACGGTGAACTCAGGCGAGACGGCGGCGACCCGGGCTGGATCCGATAATGAAACGCCCTTCCCGAGTCTGCAAGCGGTCCAGGCCAAATCCACAGGCCCAATGATGAACCTTGTCCTCCGTGCAACGCTCTTTCTTCTCATGTTCGGCGCACTTCTGCTACGATTCCCCGTAACTATTCCCGCTCAATCCCTTGGTGAAGTCGCGCGCCGATACCGCAAGGAACTCGAGGAACGAAAGAAGAAGGGTGAAGTCCCGGTCAAAGTGTTTACAAACGACGATATTGACAGGATGCCTCCAATCTCGATTGTGGGGCCTTCAGAGGGTCGGCACCCTGAACCGGGCCCGAAACAGACCACGACAACACAACCACCCGGCACAACCGTCGGACAACCATCCTCTGCGCCAACCTTGGAAAAGCACGGGAAAACAGAAGAAAGCGCAAAGTCCAAAGAATATTGGCAGGCAAAATTCAAGACCGCCCGTGCCGCCCTTGAGCAGGCCAAAGAAGAACAGACTCTGGTGGAGGATGAAGTCCAACTTCTCCAGATTCAGCAGGCAAGAGACCTGAACCCTGACCGCTCAAGAAAATTGAACAGCAAGATTGACGCATCGACCATCGAGCTTGAAACCAAACGCGAAGCAACGCATAAAGCGCAGGCCGCGCTGGATGAAATTGAGAAGGAATTCAAAAAGAGCGGAGCACCCGAGGACTGGATCCGGGACGATGCGAAGCGCGATTAGGCACGCCTGGGCGACCTCAGGCTCTCTCGCCCAGGTGCAAGGCCGCCACACCGCCGGTAAAATTCCTGTAATGAACGCTGTTGAACCCCTCTTCCCGAAGCAGGTTTGCAAGCGCCTCCTGATCCGGAAAGCGTAACACCGAATCCGGAAGATATTGGTACGGGCCCTGAACTCCTGAAATCCACGCGCCCAACCGGGGAAGAACGCGACGAAAATAGGCACGGAACAGCGGGCCAAAAACCGGCCACGTGACATGCGAAAATTCCAGGATTGCCACTGTCCCGCCCGGCCTTAGCACACGCCTCATTTCCTGTACGCCGCGCCGGTAATTCGCCAGATTACGGAAGCCGAAAGCGATGGTGAGTGCATCGAGCGAAGAGTCACGGAACGGAAGGCGAAGGGTATCGGCCTCCAGGAAAACTGTGTTCGTGGAGAGGCCCGCCGATTTTTCGCGCGCCCGTTGCAGCATCGGGTGGCAGAAATCGGTCCCCAGCACTGCACCGGCTGATGCCTTCCTCAGAGCCAACGCAAGGTCGCCCGTGCCGCAGCAAAGATCAGCCACA
>JAJXZM010000366.1 GCA_021780055.1 Acidobacteriota bacterium | reverse complement strand
AGCTGTTTATCGGCGCCTCACAATCTTTTTTCACGCACGACGAATCCCCGGTCCCCATCCGGCCCACCACGCCCGACCAGGAATTGTTGAAGACCCTGCCCTACCATTAGCCAAACATCATCTCGGGGTGGCGCATCCGTCGCGGTTTCTGCGATGTATGCGGTTCAGCGGGGTAGCGCTGACCGCCGCAATTGCGGTCTGCAGCCTTTGCTTACCAAAGAAACAACTGACTCTCACCGTGGATGCCCGCTGCGAGTGCTTATTGGCGGTAGAAACCTACAGATCCCTGGCCGAAATCAATAATCTCTTTCCCATGCAGGGTTTCCTTCGAGCGTACTTCAAGTTTGATTTCGTGCCATACAAAAGGCCGCGGCGATCGATCCGGGTAGAACTGTAACAGATATTGTACCTGCCATACGTTCCCCCCGTCGTATTCAGGCACCTTATTGAATTGAACAATCTTCTGTTGCCTGCCGTCGAGCCAAACCTCGACGTCCTTGGCTCGCAATTCGGGTCCGATGGCGGTGGGCGATTTCTTCATCGCCGCCTCCATTCTCTCTTTGGCCGCGTTCGATATCGCGCCGTTACCATTGGGATTCGGAAGAACGCCGAACCGCAGCACACGCGACAGGGCCGTAGGGCGGAAGATGACAAATATCGTGGGGGGACCGCCTTTGATGTCGAAGGCTTGAATCGAGTAAAGTTCCGTGCGACCAATAGTGAAAACATCCTCCCGGTCGCGTGTAAGGTCGTAGTCCCAAGCCCACCGTTCCAGTGAGTCATAACCGTAACCGGTGCCACTTACATTTACCATTGAGTAGATACGGGAAGGGACGAGCGCGTCAAAGTGTCCGTCCTTCATGACGGGTACATAAAAACCCGGAAGCCAGAGCTCTGGGTGTAGAAAGATAAAGGTAGACCGCCAGCCCCCATCTTTATACCGGACTTCTCCTCGAAAACGGGACCAGCGAAGCGGAACGCTACCCCTGATGACGGCTCCATTCGCGTACGTCAATACATACGAAACCCGTGTTGCATCCGGATATTTGTCTGGGAACGTGAGCTTTTGCACTAACATTCCGCCGCTCGCGACCGAAACCTTGATTCCTCCCTCGAAAAGGAGTTTGTCTCGATCCTCGATCCGGACGGTCAGCGTCCCGTTGCCTTCAGGTAGACCTTTGCCATCGAGCACGAGGGTCGGCAACAACTTAACGCTCTTAGGTTCGTGCTTGTAAGGATAGGTCAGGGTCACCTCAGCCGCTGGCGGGTTGTATAGGAGAGCCTCCATCACAGGGTGATTAAAACCAGTCAATGGGGACAGAGTAAAGGTCTGGCCCGTGGCGCAGGGGACGACCAAGGCCAAGCTCAACACGAGACCAATGGCCGCGAATTCTCTTATGTGAGTTAGTATCCTCGCTTCTTGCTCATTGACGTATAAACGCAGAGTCTCTTTAATGCGCTTTGCAACATTAAGTACAGTCGTTAGTCCCATTTGCTCACCTCCCTCTATATTTCGTTCGCCAAGTCGTTCCGCTGGTGCTGCTGCAGTTCCCGCAAGGTTGGCTCGCACAGAGGCCGATTTCCGAGGTCTGCAGCCTTACGGAAGAATTTCTTGCTGGGGCGGGCTATAAAGAGTTGCTAACCTTAAAGCCGAGGAATTGCGCTACGATTGTCGCTTCGCGAGACACTTCAGAGCGCGTATCTGCGCATCCTGTTGTCGTTGCCGATAGGACACCGGACGTTAGAGTCCCATAGTCAGAACACAACTGATCGCAGTCAGGTGCCTTAACTATCTTGGGGCAAGCACATAGGCGTACGCCAGGAGTGCGAGCCCGATGAGCAGTGGAACAGCGCTGACAACATAGATCGGATGGTTGGGCTCAACTGCTCGCAGCAGGAGAAAAAAGCCAAGACCAACCGCGACCGTGACGAGCCCCCCCAGTTTGAGGCCTTCGCGATGGCGCACTGCACGAAATTTCTCTTGCTCGCGAAGGAACTCCAGTGCGGTGTTTGCCGACGGCCCTTGCGCCTCAGCAATCTTCTTGAGGTTTTCATTCTTGTAGTAAGCTTCTCTCTCAAGGCGGCGATTCTTTGCCCAAATCGCCACAGCCAGGAATGAGAAGAAGGCAATCGGGACCAAGAATACAAGCGTGTTCAACAAAATGGCTTCCATAGCAGCCTCCTCTTAGCGGAAAGTCCGCTGCATACAATGGGACAGGTTGTCGTTAGATTCGGTTGCATTTTTTCGCGGACGCACGAAGCGGGAATAAATTGCAACCGTGCGCGACTACAATGGGTCATACGTAGGGAGGACCATAGTTGAGTGCTGCCGAGGACCAGGCTGATATCGAGCGGGTGCAGGCCGGAGAAATCTCCGCTTTCGAAGGAATTGTCCGTCGGTGGCAAGGGCCGCTGGTCAACCTGGCATACCGTTTCTGCAGGGACCGCGGGCGTGCGGAGGAAATGGCGCAGGAAGCGTTTTTGCGCGCCTACCGGTCGCTTGGGAAGTGGCGAAAGGAGGCAGCCTTTTCGACCTGGCTTTTTGCTCTGGCAACGAACCTGTATTGCTCTGAGATCCGGCGCATTCCACCCAACACCGTGTCGCTGGATAACATTGCAGAAATACGAGAATCGGGTGCCGCGGACGAGGGACTGATGGAAAAGGACCGGGACCGGGTTGTTCGGCAAGCCGTCCTTGCTCTTCCACGCAAGTATCGTGAGGCAACGATTCTGTTTTACTTCCACGATATGGATATCTCCGCCGCCGCAGAAAGCCTTGGTTTACCCGAGGGGACCGTTAAGGCCAGGTTGTCCCGAGGCCGCGATATCCTTCGGAGAAAACTTACAAAGACTCTCGGTACGCCTGAGTTGGAGCAAGCTTGATGACAAACGACGATCTCGATCGAATTCTCAGTTCGAAAGACGACGACGTCCTGCCTTCCTCAGGCCTGGCTGCATCTGTCATGGAGGCCGTCAGTGCAGAGGCCGCCACACCGCCGCCGATTCCATTCCCATGGAAACGTGCTCTGCCCGGGTTTGCCGCAGCCGGTGTCGCGCTGGTATGGATGCTCGTCTTAGTTCTGGACCAGCTCCTCCAAGGCGCCCTCACGCTACCCCTTCCCGCAAGCTTGTCTGTCTGGAGCCTTCCCATTGTTGAAGCAGTCGGGTGGAGCGCCTTGGCACTGCTGTTGAGCCTGATTTCGGTGAAGCTCTCGATGCAGTTGGCCTCTCGGTGAGGCTGGGGGGGGGGCCGCGAGAAGACAGCCTCAAACTCCATATTGTCCAAGCGGCCAGCAGACTGTTCATGCTGTCGGCTGGTGTTCTTCCGCATCAGGTATTACAGAGAGCCGCATCTGCGGACTGTGGCTTTTGGCTTTATTCCCAGGTAGAAACCCGGACCTCAGGATCGGAGATCCGCGCTGCTTGTTAACGCATCGCGGCACCTATATCCATCCGCATCTTATCACCGCAGATTAAACCCATAAACCCTCAGGCCGATTCCGACGATTTCCCTTATTGGGGCGCGCCGTGGTCGCGGCGGCCCATCGGTTTTGGCCTCTATGCGAATCTTCTCTGACTCAATCTTCGGCTGGCGCAGCAATGGCAATGGTAGCCACGGTCAGAGCTTTCGTGACCGTGGGCCTTTTGGCCGGGTAGCGCAGAGTCGCGAATCTCAGAGACTCTGCGGTTCTCTTGAAGACGCCCTGGCGAATGCCCCTTTCCCCGACCGAAAGGATTATTACGCCCTGGCCATCCTTGTTGCCGCCGTGGCGCTGATGTTCTGGAAAGTCCTGTTCGCTTCCCAGATGCTCTTTTACCGCGACATTCTGAACCAGAGTTATCCGCTGGCGCGCCTGATCCACCAGATCTGCCGCAGCGGCTCGATTCCTTACTGGAACCCTTATCTGAACTTCGGCCAGCCGATCCTGGAAGACCCCAACGCGCTCTTTTTCTACCCCACAACGCTGCTGATTGTTCTGCTGCCAGTCCGCCTGGCCTTTCAATTGCACTTTGTTCTGCACTTCATGCTGGCCGGGGTTGGCGCTTATTGGCTGGCGCGGCGCTGGCAGCAGTCGCACCTGGCGGCGTTCTTTGCGGCGCTGATTTTTGTATTCAGCGGACCGGTGCTTTCGCTCGGAAGTTTCTATAATGAAGTTGCCTGCGCGGCCTGGATTCCCTGGGCGATTCTCACCACCGATCGCGCCATCGCCGGACGATCCATCCGCTCCTGGCTGCTGCTGACGCTGGTTTTCCTGATGCAGTTTCTGGCCGGCGAGCCGTTCACATTGCTGGCGACTTTCGGGCTCTGTTTTGTCTATGCGCTGTTTCAGGCAGGGTTCTTCCGGCGGCCGCTTGCAAAGACGAACCTGCGGGTCATCGTGGCCTTTGTCTTGACGGGCGGGCTGATGGTGGCGCTGGCGGCGGTGCAGTTGTTGCCCGCTACGGCGCTGCTGCGAAGTTCGCTGCGCGGGGCGATTGGTTTCCCTTTCAGCCAGAACACCTACTGGTCGCTCAACCCGCTGCAATTGATTGGCGCCGTTGTGGCCGGATTTCCGGACCCGATGTTTACCGCATCGTCGCTGTGGTCGCCGGTTTTGAATTTTGACAACAAGCCCTATTTCCCCTCGCTGTTTCTGGGGTTTGTGCCGCTCTTTCTGGCCTTTATCGGCTGCGCCATGGGCCGCGATCGCCGCCGAAGGTTTGCAGGCTGGGCCGCGCTGGCCGTGCTGCTGCTCGCCTTCGGGCGGTTCACGCCGCTTTACAGGCTGGCGCTCCTGGCGATGCCGATTCTGAAGCTGGTGCGTTTTCCCATCAAGCTGCTGGTGCCCGTGATGCTGCTGGTTGCGCTGCTGGCGGGCTGGGGAATTGACGTGATGCGCCAGCCGGGAGATATGCGGTCGAGAAAAACCACGGGCGTTTTTGCGCTGCTGGTGGTTGCGGCGGCCGGGGCGTGGCTGGTGTGGGGCGCTTCTTGGCTTCTACCTCAATGGCTGGAACTGGCCGCGGCTTGGGCCCTGCGCCGCTCGATTGTTGCCGTGGGAATCCATCCCGTGGCAGCGTTTGGCCCGGAAGCCATTGGAGGCGCCGCGCGGTATTCGCTGAACATGCTGCGCTGGCAGGCGCCGGGAATCGCAGGACTGACGCTGGGCGCGGCGCTCTGGTTTGCGGGGCTCAGGCGTGGCGACCGCCGCACGCGCTGGGCATTGCCAGTCGCGCTGGCTTTGGCGGCAGGGCAGTTAGTTCTGACGAATTATTCCGCCAACCCCACGGTTCCCGAGGCGTTCTACGCCTATCACGCGCCGGTGCTTCGCCACTTTGCACCCGCGCAAATGCCTTACCGCTACGCCGATATCTTTGGCGGCCCTCCGTTGGCGGCAGTCGCGACCGAGGCTTTGGAGCAGCCTCTCGATTTTGAATCCATTCCGGCGGCGCGGAACCTTGATGCGCCCGCACCGGCGGCTTTCCAGGAGCGCCTGCTGCTGGAGCACGGCGGCATGCTGGATAACGCCGGGGGCATTTCAAACGTCGATCCGGAATGGAGTTTTCCGGTGCCGCTCTACCAGTTCTGGGTCTTCGCACTGCACAAGGTACCCGGACCGGACGAGACGCTCTGCCTGATGGGCCGCAGCAACGTGCGCTACCAGATTCTGGGCGGGGCGGGGAATTATCAGACTGTCCGGCTTGTTTCGCCGGTCGCGGACGGCACGCCGTTCCCAAGCTATCTCTACAAGAACCGATGCTTCCTGCCCCGTGCCTACGTGGCAGGAAGGGCCGTCTATTCTCCCAACCCTGACGCGACGCTGGCGCGATTGTCTGACCCTGAATTTGACGCGCGCAACACTGTTCTGCTCGCGTCAAAGGATGGATCGCAGACCGCTTCGGCCGGCGCCGGGCAAGTGGAATCGTTCAGCCGGCAGCCCAACAGCGTCACTTTGCAGGTGAAGCTTTCGCGGCCCGGCTACGTGGTGCTGCTCGACCGATTCGATCCCAACTGGCACGCAGCGGTTGACGGGCATGAAGTCCCGACCCTGCGGGCGAACCACCTTTTCCGCGCCGTCCGCGCACAGGCGGGCCGGCACACGGCGCGGTTCTATTACCGGCAACGCCGGCTTGCCGCGGGGCTGGCGGTCTCGCTGTGCGCGCTGGCGCTGTGCGCCATTCTTTTCTTTCTGGATTTGCAGATTGTGGTGTTCGAACAACGTTCCGAGGGCGAAGCCGACGCGGAGCGGCCAGAGAGGGTTCAGGACGAGGGCCCAGTCGAAGCGGCCGTCGTCACGCCCGACGCGCGGCAGTAAATTTCAAACGTCACGTCGTCTTTGCAAGGCCGATAGAAACCGCGGAGGTATTCAGCCAGCGCGGGAAAGGATTGAAGCGCCTGCGCGGAATCCTTAAAAGTTCCGGAAAGCCCGTGGATTTCATCT
>JAJXZM010000585.1 GCA_021780055.1 Acidobacteriota bacterium | reverse complement strand
GCGAGAATCCCTGGCTGGAGGCGATCGAAGTTCAGGACTCCGCCTACCCTTATCACGATTGGAATGAGCGCATTTCTGCGGAGTGCTATGCGCCTAACGCGGCCTCACGAATTCTCGATGGTGAGGGACGCATTCAGAAGATCGTCAACAATTATTCAAAGATAAGTTTCAACATCGGGCCGACACTACTGATGTGGTTTGAGGCAAATGCGCCGGATGTATACCGGGCTATTCTGGCCGCTGACCGGGAGAGTCAGAAACAGTACTCGGGACACGGATCGGCTATGGCGCAGGTGTATAACCATCTCATCATGCCGCTTGCCAACACCCGGGATAAGGAAACCCAGGTCCTATGGGGAATTCGCGACTTTGAGCACCGCTTCGGGCGGGCACCTGAAGGGATGTGGTTGCCTGAAACAGCGGTTGACATGGAATCTCTGGATATCCTGGCGCAGCGCGGAATCAAATATACGGTACTTTCACCCTACCAGGCCCGGCGCTCGCGAGCGGTGGGAGCCCGTAATTGGCGCGATTCCAGCGGAGGCCGCATCGATCCCTCTGTCGCCTACCGCGTGCGCCTTCGGTTTGGGCGCTCTATCAACGTCTTCTTCTACGACGGACCCATCTCACGCGGAGTGGCGTTTGAAGGATTGCTGGCCAGTGGTGAGAGGTTTGCCGAACGGCTGATGGGAGTGTTATCGAGTGAGCGTGTAGGGCCGCAGTTGGTTCATATTGCGACCGACGGCGAAACCTACGGCCATCATCATCCCTATGGGGACATGGCGCTTGCCTACGCCTTGAAGTATATCGAGGAAAACAACACCGTCAAACTGACCAACTACGGAGAATTCCTGGAAAAACATCCACCTTCGCACGAAGCACGCATCATTGAGGACAGCTCCTGGAGTTGCCCGCACGGCGTAGAGCGCTGGCGCAGCGATTGCGGCTGCAATACCGGTGGGCACAATGACTGGAACCAGTCATGGCGGGCGCCGTTGAGGGCGGCGCTCGACTGGCTGCGTAACACAATTAACTTGTTATTTGCCAAAAAAGGAAAGGAATTGTTCAAAGACCCGTGGGCTGCGCGGAATGCCTACATCGACGTTGTGCTCGACCGATCGAGAGACAACATACAGCGTTTCCTTGGAAGCCACTCCACGCACCCTCTCAACCAGGGAGAGAGCATCCTGGCGCTCAAGCTGATGGAACTACAGCGGCACCTGATGCTGATGTACACAAGCTGCGGATGGTTTTTTGACGAGCTTTCCGGCATCGAGACGGTACAAGTGATTCAATATGCGGGCCGGGCAATTCAACTGGCAGAAGAAATCTTTAAGCAGCCCTACGAGGCTCGCTTTATAGAACTGCTCGAAAAAGCCAAGAGCAATGTTCCCCAGCATAAGGATGGGGCCGTGATCTTTGAAAAGTTTGTCCGCCCCGCCGCCATCGATCTGCCAAAGGTCGGGGCCCATTACGCGGTGAGTTCGTTGTTTGAGCCTTACAACCATGAGACAAAAGTCTACTGTTACAGGGTTAATCGCCAGGACTACAAAGTGTTGCACGAAGGGAAAAACAGGCTAGCTTTGGGCCGGGTGCAAATCAGTTCTAAGATTACCTGGGATTCCTCGGAAATCAGTTTCGGCGTGCTCCACCTTGGCGACCACAATCTGAGTGGGGGCGTCCGGCAGTTCAGGGACGACGAAAGTTATCAGGCCATGGTGCGGGAAATCAGCGAGGTATTTGATCGCGGCGATCTGCCGGAGAGGTTGCGCATTGTTGACAAGCATTTCGGCTCCCCAACATATACGCTGAACATGTTGTTTCGCGATCAGCAACAACACATTCTCGGGTTGATTCTGCAATCAGCGCTGGCAGAAGCGGAGGCGGCGTACCGCAGGATTTACGAGCGTGGCGCGCCGTTGATGCGCTTTGTAGCAACTCTGGGCATGCCGCAACCGAACCGGTTTCAAATTGCAGCAGAGTTTACCCTGAATTCAGAACTGAGGCGACTGCTGGAAACGGAAATGCTGGATGTGGATCACATCCAGTCCGTGCTCGAAGAGATACGGCGCTCAGGAGTGGTGTTTGACGAGGCCACACTCGAATTCTCTATGCGGCGAAACCTGGAGCAAGTTGCCGCATCCTTTCTTGAGAAACCCGACGATATGGGACGTCTTCTGGCATTTGAGGCCGCGGCCGGTGTCGCAACCATGCTTCCGTTCAAGGTCAGGCTCTGGCAGCCTCAAAATGTATTCTTTGAGATTCTGCAACAACAATACCCTGACTTGAGGGACCGTGCGGAGCAGAATGACGAGTTTGCACAGGCATGGGTCAAGTCTTTTTTGGCTCTGGGGGCCAATTTGAGCGTTCACATGGGATAGAGCTTTCGCGATTGTTGGCAGTCCCCGCAATGACACACCGGATTCAATTCAGCCGGAATTTGGGGCCGTGAAGGCGTTCGACGAACTCGCGAGCAAACTAAAGAGTTGCAGCATGGGGCATCTGCTGGATACTGTGCCGAACCACATGGTCGCAAGTTCCGAGAACCCGTGATGAGTGGACGTGCTTGAGAGTTGGGCTACATCTGAGTATTCCCGGTACTTGATATTGATTGGCACCTGCCGCGGGAAGCCCCGCGCAGGTGGAGATGCGTTTTCACCTGCGGCGTGGTCGCGCCCAGGCGTGTTTCGGGCCGGCAACTGTTATTAATCTTAGGCCTAATTCTGCGAAAGTTTCCTGTGGTGCTGCTGGAGTGTGCCGCGGACAGAACTTAGCCGGGAAAAGATCAGGTCCTCATCCCGGATTCACCTTCAAAGTATCTCCGGGCAGATAGTCGTTATTGTTGAGGTACGCCGGACACCGGCTGTGAAACGCGGGTCGAAGCCTGCCATGGCTGAACATGGGATACTCGGTTGCGAGAGAAAAAGTCGCCGGTAGTCAGCGTCATCATGACGGCCAGCCAGAAAACGGCGGCGAACACAACCAGGCGAACTATGGAGGAGCTCCATCGGAGGTGCATGAAGAACGCGCCCACCAGGGAGGCCTTGCAGATCGCGATGAGCAGAGCGACAACAGTATTCCATCTGCCAAGGTCGATGTAGGCAATTCGCCAGGTGACCAGCGTCAGGATGAGCAGGCTAAAGAAAACAAAGAAATATAATTTGAGCGAAGCAATATGTTCAGACATCAGAAGTGTGCTCCAAGTAAGTACAAGAGTGGAAACAAAAATATCCAGACGATATCGACGAAGTGCCAATAAAGCCCCATCATCTCGATTGGGTTGTATCTCTCTGAGGAAAACCTTCCCTTCCAGGCCATAACCAGCAGCACGGCCATGATTCCTTCACCAACGATCATGTGGGTGGCATGGATGCCGGTCATGATGAAGTAGAAGCAGAAAAACATGGCCACGTGGCCTGACTGTGGTCCGGCATATGTCCAGTGCAGTCCGGGAACCATGCCCTCCTTGTAGTCGTGCATCCACTCAAAGACGAACTTTACAAACAGGAAGACGCCGCCCAGGATCATCGTAGAAACCAGGAAGGCCATCAGTTGTTTGCGCTTGCCGGTCTGGGCCGCGTGGACTGCGAGCGCCATGGTCAAGCTGCTGCCGATCAGGACCACCGTATTGAAAGCCCCGACGGGCGTGTTCAGCAGATGGCTTCCTGCTTCGAAGGCGGTCGTGTAAAGGTTCCGATAGACCGTGTAAGACGTGAAGACAGCCCCAAAGAACATGATTTCCGTAGCAAGGAAGATCCACATCCCGAGGCTGGATGCTTCATGTTGCTGCGTCCGGTCGTCAAACTGTTCGGCGACTATGGATTGGGTGTTATGCAACTTGTATTTCCTCCGCGATGCGATCATAGCCGTAAGGTTCTTCGGTTACGACGGGTGTTTCCTCAAAGTTGTGGGTTATAGGCGGAGATGAGGTTGTCCACTCCAGTCCTGTCGCCTTCCAGGGATTGGGTCCAGCCTCCGGACCGTAGCGAATGGACCAGATGAAGTAAACCAGGGGTATAACGTACCCAAGCCCCAGGATTGTGGCTCCGGCCGTCGAAACCACGTTGAGAGTCTGAAATTCCGGCGGGTACACGGCATAGCGGCGCGGCATACCCAAATAACCCAGAATAAATTGCGGGCCGAATGTCAGGTTGAATCCGACGAAGATGATGATTGCCGCGACCCTTGCCCATGCGTCGGGATACATTTTGCCTGTCATCTTAGGCCACCAATAATGAAGCCCTCCCATATAGCCCATGATTGCCCCGCCGACCATGATGTAATGGAAATGCGCGACTACAAAGTAGGTGTCATGGACGTGTTGGTCGATTGCCGTCGTGGCCAGGAACAGTCCCGTCAGTCCGCCGATGGTAAAGAGGCCGATAAAGCCCAGCGCATAGAGCATAGGCGCCTCATAGGAAATTGACCCCTTATAGAGAGTTGCGGTCCAGTTGAAAACTTTAACGGCTGACGGGATAGCTACCGCCATGCTGAGAGCAGAGAAGACCAGTCCGGCGTAAATGGACTGGCCGCTCACAAACATGTGATGGCCCCAGACCAGGAAACCAATGACAGCAATCGCAACGCTCGAGAACGCGACGAAATGGTAGCCAAAAATTTTCTTTCTGGAGAAGGCTGTGACAAGTTCGCTGACCACCCCCATGGAAGGAAGGATCATGACGTACACGGCCGGATGGGAATAGAACCAGAAAAGATGCTGGAACAAGATTGGGTCTCCGCCCAGGGCGGGGTCGAAAATGCCCACGTGGAAGAAACGCTCGATGACAAGAAGGGCCAGCGTAATCGCGATGACCGGTGTCCCGATGATGAAAATGATGCTGGTGGCATACATCGCCCAGACAAAGAGCGGCAGCCGGAACCAGGTGAGGCCGGGCGCGCGCATCTTGTGAATCGTTACGACGAAATTCAGGCCGGTCAGGATGGAAGAAAAGCCCGCAATAAAGACGCCGGTCGCTGCGGCCATCACGTGGGTATTCAGGTACATCGTGCTCAAGGGCGTGTAGAAGGTCCAGCCCGTATCAACGCCGCCGGCGAGCAGGGCGTAAACAACGATGGAGCCGCCCGTCATAAACACATACCAACTCAGCAGGTTCAGGCGGGGAAAGGCGACGTCGCGGGCGCCGAGCATGATGGGAAGCAGAAAATTTCCCAGCACCCCGGGAATCGAAGGCACCAGGAAAAAAAAGATCATGATGATGCCGTGCATGCTGAAGAGCTTGTTGTATGTCGCCGGCTCGACCACCAGGCCTTGAGGTTCCAGGAGGTTCAGGCGAATCAAGGTCGCAGCGATTCCCCCGATCAGGAAGAAGAACGTGATCGAGATCAGGTAGAGCCAGGCAATGCGCTTGTGATCCGTGGTTAGCAGCCACGATTTAAGGCTGTAATCCGTGTTCAAATAATGAACACGCGGCGCGATTGCAACTTCTGAACTACTCATTGTGTCCCCGTATTCCTTTCTTTTGATGCCAGCGATTTGATGTAGGCGGTGAGCTGCAGCACCTGCTCTTCGCTTACCTGGCCCTTAAATGTCGGCATAATGGGTGGATATCCGTTAACAATCTGGGCGGTCGGTTCCAGGATCGATTCGCGAATGTAAGCATCGTCGGCGACGACGGTAGTTCCGTCCGTCAGCTTGACGGGTTTCCCGTAGAGGTCCGTGAAAGGCGGGCCTTTTCCCGTGCCGTGGCAGGTAATGCATCCATACTGGTGATAAAGGGCCTCGCCCTGCTCTGCCATGGTCCCGCCGCTGACACCGCTGTTCAGCCACTGCTGGTAATCCTCAGGAGTCATGACGTAGACCCAGCCGCGCATCAGGGCATGACCCATCCCGCAATACTGATCGCAGAAAAGGTGGTATTTCCCGATGCGGGTCGCCTCAAACCATTCCGTCGTGTAGCGGTCAGGCAGCACGTCTTTCTTCATCCGAAAAACAGGGACAGAGAAGTCGTGAATCACGTCCTGGGATGTCATTGTAAGCTTGACCGGGACGCCCACCGGAATGTGCAAGGCATTGATTTCGCGTTTACCGTTGGAATGTTCGATATGCCACATCCACTGCTTCCCGATAACGAAAATCTCGGTCGAAGTCGGGGGTGGTTCCGCGTTCTTGACGAATATTTCTGCGCCCCAAAAGTACATGATGGCTACCAGGATCATCGGAATAACTGTCCATGTGACTTCAAGCGGGATGTTGTTGATCACCTGGTTCTTCGGAGGCGGTTCATCCACGGAGCGCCGGCGGTACTTGACTGCAAAATAAAAGACCAGAAGAAAGATAAGCGCACTGAAAAAGATCGAGACCGCCGTCAGGAAGTAAAAGAGATGGTCCACCGCCGGAGCAATCGTCGAGGCTTGCTGCGGAAATAACGGAAACGCATGTGGCATTTTATTCTTTCACCCTCTCCAATTCGGGCCGAC
>JAJXZM010000166.1 GCA_021780055.1 Acidobacteriota bacterium | reverse complement strand
GAGGCTACGGCATCGCACGATATCAAATTCGCGGCGGGCCGACTGCAAGCGCCTGGCTCTGTGGACCCTCAGCGGGATTTAGCTGCGCAGAGAGCCGTGTCAAAGGGCCGCGGCGACGACGCGGGCCATCTAATCGCGCATCAGTTCGGCGGTCCTGAAGCTCCGTACAACCTGAGTATTCAAAACTACCGGCAAAACCAAGGTGGCGGAACGTATTGGGATCTTGAACAGCGATGGGCCAGCCAGTTGAAAAGTGGCGTTGCCGTTGATGTGACGGTGCGTGAAATGTCACGGAAGGGAGAGGATCGACCGTATCACCGGCATGTGTCGTGGCTGGAAACCCATAAAGACTCGCTTGTCCTGGGCGAGCTGGACTTCGTGAATACGATGAGTCCTAAAGGACGTAGCGCCGAAGGAATTCCGAAGGTTGATTACGACATTCCAGCGAAGATAGTCGATCTGACAAAAATGCAAAGGAATGGCTCTGCGAGCCATAACGGCGATGCTCCGCCTTTGCAAATCCCAATTTGGACTGCGACAAACCCCTATGCCGCGCAGCTCGACGCTGCGGTGGTCAAACAAGACATGAACTCAGTGCGTGCAGGTCTCTTGTATGGCCTCGACAAAGCGGAGATTCACGGTTTTCTGGCCGGACGACACGGCCAAAGCGAAAATGCTCGTTTCTACGCTCATGGGTTGGTGGACTCCGTGAGAGGACAGATCAGAGGCGAGCTTTCGGCGCGCCGCGGCCCGGATCGAGGCCGGTAGGTGTCCTACTGCGGTTCATGCTAAGAGCATGGTTGCGTAAATTCCCCTTCCCTACCCACGGATGGTTATTTCGATGGCTTCCGGCGCTACGTTGAACGTCAGCGCCAGCCCCTTCTTTGCTTCTGCCATTGTGAGCGGTCCGATAGCCAGATTGGGCTTTACTGCCGAAGGAATTTCAACGACCGGCGCAGGTGCATCGGCCGGCTTCGGCATCGGTTCCCATTTCAGCGTTGAAAAATCTATACCCAGGTCGTCGGCCGATCTGTACTTTATAGGGTTACGTTCCCCTGCCCAAACGTTCGGAATGTTCACGCGTGCAAATTCGCTGAACTCAATCAGGTAGCGATTTTCCGGGGCTTCGTCATTCTCGGGTGTAGGCTTGCACGGCACTACGTCGCTGATCTTTCCGACGATAAACGCCGCGTGATGCGCCTCCGGCCCCTCTACCCAATCAGCGTGAGCGTTGCGGGTGCAGACTGCATAGGGGCAGCGTCGCGCATGATTGCGGTCCAGCCTCCACGCTGACGTACCCCCTTCTCTAAGGATTCGTTCAATGCTTTTTGCGGTGAAAACAACGGCGATTTCTTCTGACATGACAGCCTCCCTTTGTTGCGGCAAAATGAGACTAGCATTATTAGAATAGTGCTGCAATACTTTATATAAACTTTATAAGTATTATCTTTAAGAGAATTGCCGCCCCGCGAGAGCCGCCCTTGCTACCGTTGATGAAGTCATCTTAAAGTAAGTGGTGTAAGTGGTAGTATAAGCGTAGGAGGTACTCTATGCGCGGGACATTCACGGTTGGCGGCTCCGAGTTCTCTTTGAGCCGGGCCGAAGTAGAAAGCAGGCTGGCAGGCGTTCAGCCCGAAGTGATCCGCGAAATTGCGGTGACAATCAACGGCGCACAGTACCCGGTAAAACAGGCCCTTGCGGCCGCTACTGGCCTGCTGCGCGGCAACTTCACATCACACGAAGCAATGCGCGTGTTTCGCCGGTTGTCGTTCCCGATGGGGGCGGAATCGGCACCCTCGCCACTTCCACCGGCCCGGCGCTCGATTTTTGAGGACACGGAAGAAATTCTCTGCCCGGATTGCAACAAACCCTATACGTTTCGGACGATAGCGCCCGGCCAGATGACCTTTGAGGGCTGCAACTGCGAGGAAAAGAAAACGGTCAATTTCCCGCCTGGCTCTCTCGTGTGGACAATCGGCAACACCGGCCTAGGCTTCCTGCGGGTGCCAAAGCACTCGGCGTAAAGCCGGTTGGGGGTCACTACACCAAACGTCAAAAATAGTACGCTAACGCGCTTGCGACATCTCTACACGCGCTTTTCAGACCGGAAGACACCGATAGCGGCCAGTCCTGCAATCGCTTGTACTCCTGCAAAGGTCAATAACGCTTTATTGAAGCCAAACTGCAGAGACCACCCGAATAGAAGACTACCCAGCCCGAAGCCAGTGAACAGTGCAAACACATTGAAACCCATTGCTTGTCCTGCTCGTTTCGGGTCGAGGGTGGTGACGATTCCGGCAAGAAGAGGCTGGGTCATGTCATAACCGAGTGAGAGGGCGGTGACGACAACAACCGCAAAGGCAAGGGGCAACACGGGAATCAAAAGGACTGCGGAGAGTGCGGCCAGAAGGATGCCTACGGGTAAGATCCATCGACGGCCCCAACGGTCGGCAGCCCGCCCGATGACAGGACCGAACAGAAAGCCTGGGACGCCATAGCCGAGCAGGGCTAAGCCGATTCCGGCTCCCCCCAGCCCGTACCGGCGTGAGAAGTACAGTCCCAGCCATGTGAAGACCCCGGAATGAAACACTGCGTTCAGGAAGACGTAGAAGTAGGTTCGCTGGGCCTTGGCGAAGGTCAGCAAGTGTCTGTATCCGATCAGAACGGATTCCAATGTCAGAGTCCTTGCGAGTGGTCGTTCGCCGAGCGCCCCGGCATACGGCCGCAGCAGCAGGAGCGCAGCGAAACCGACAGCACTGACCCCGAGAAACACGCCGCGCCAGCCGATTACGGGCTCAAGCAGTACGCCAAAGGTAGAGCCAAATGCCATTCCACCGGCCATCGCACCAAACAACCATCCCAGCGGACGGCCCCGCTCCATGTATGGAAAGAGCACTCCGATCAGGGCCAGCGCCAGCGGCACCACTCCGCTTGCGCCAAGGCCGGTAAGAAAGCGCCAGATAATCATTTGATCAACGCCGCCAGACGTAGCCGTAAGGCCGGTCAAAATAGCGAAGGCTGCAAGCGAGGCGAGCATAATGCGCCTGCGCCCAATCCAGTCCGACAACAGACCGAAGAACAGCGTCGAAATTCCGTAAGGGATCAGATAGACCGGAACGAGAAGGCCGACTTTTTGGGCCGAGACCCCGAACGTCGCAGCCAATCGAGGGATCATGGGCGCGACCATGTAGCCCTGGAAGAAGATCAGGAAAGTGATGCCAGCCAATACGCGGAGAAGGCGATCGCGCTGCTGGATTTCAAGAGTCGAAGAAGAAGATAGGCTTGTCATAAGGAGTGAAACCCAAGCGCCCAACTTGGTCGTTGGGCGCTTGGCAATGCTTCCTGCTAAAGAGCGCTGCCAATCCCGGCGCTGCGCAATGTCTGCTCATTAATTCCGCCAGCACAGCACTCCGCGAGGGCTCCGTCGATGACAACACTCGGAACCCGCTTGATGCCCAGTTCCCCAGCCCGTTTCGCCGTGCTCTCCTGCTTCATGTCATGCACTGTGATTTCACAGGACGAACAGGCGATGCTCTTCACCAGCGCGACTGCTTCATCGCAGCAGCTGCAACCTGCAGTAAAGATCTCAACCTTACGTTTCTGACTCATAGTGGTATTCCTCCGTTGAACAACCGTGTTAATCATGCTTGCGGACAGCACGATGGCTTCTTTTGCGGCCATGCATTCCAGACCGATGCGACCATGAGCATCCCTACTCCGCAGTAGAGAGCCAAGGTCGAATTGAGACTGAATTTGCCGACCAGGATGACAATAGAACTCCCTACCCCAAGCAGTGCTGGCCAGTATCCATGGCGCTGTCGCGCACGAAAGCTGAGGGCTGCAATTGCGACGAGCAGGAAGGCGAGAGTGATCGCGAACAGATACTGAGCACGAACCAGAAATCCGAGTCCAAGCGTGCTTGCGATGGCGGCATAAGCAGGCCAACACACCGGGCAGGTTAACTTCGGAAGCAGTGCTACACCAATACTCGGTATCGTCGCCCAACGATCAGTTCTCATGAATCACCTCGTCGGACCCGATACTTTCAAGGATGGAGCACTTCGCGGCGGAACCCGCGCCAGGGCAAGAATCCGTTAGCTCCATGAGAGAGTTCCTCATGGCTTCAAGCGTCCGGATCTTCTGGCTGATCTCGTCCACCTTGCTCTGTGCAAGAGCGCGCACATCGGCACAGTCTGTCGTCTGGTCTTCCGCCAGCGACAGCAGCTCTTTAATCTCCTTGAGGGAGAAACCGAGGTCCTGCGCTCTCTTGATAAACCGGATGCGAAGCACGGCGGTCCGCGAATACAAGCGATAGCCCGCGGTGGACCGGGGAGGCTCTGACAACAGGCTTTGCGCCTCGTAGAACCGCACACTTTCGGGGTTGATGCCTGCCTCTTGCGCCAGTTGGCCGACGGTCAAGTTCTTCATATTCAAACTCTAAACCCCGTAGTTACCTACGGGGTCAAGCGGCAGATTGAAATTTTGGTCTTCAGGCACAATCAGGACGGCTCAGAAGAGATCGATCTCTGGACCTTTACGGAAAGGTTCGTTTGCGCAAGCCGACGCTCTCTGTGCGAAACCCCAGCATTTTGTGTTGCAAAAAGCTGTTGCGATTGCTTTTTGGCTGGCAACAGGTTTGCGCAACAAAGTCTCACCGTACGATTTTTGACGTTTGGTGTAGTGACCCCGGTTGGCCCTTAGCCAGCTTCGTTGGTCATCATCCGGTTAGTCGAGCTGGTCCAGCTCGGAGTGTATGAGAGTGTGACAGTCATACTAGCGTCCCCAATTTCTGAAATACTCGGCATCCGCTCGTTCGGCTTCTCGTTCCGCCTGCTCATCGGGGCTTGGTTCTGAAGGTGGCTCGTAACGGGTGATAAATTCGTTCAGTTGCTTGTCCAGAACGACGGCCAGGTGCATCAGTGACTCGGCCAGTTGGTCTACCGTCCTGAACGTGACGTGCAGCTCGCCGGGGGCAAGTTGAAGGGACGCCGGCAATGTGTCGATGTCCGTTTGCACATCTTGGAGTACAAGGGTGCGCAGCTTTCGCCGGACGGTACTTCCCTTCCCTTCCCGGATTTCGGCAAATGCTTGAGCTGGGTCGTCGGCCTCCTGCAGCCGCTGAAGGAAGTTGCTTAGGGTCTCCCGCTCGATTAGGCGAGCCCGGCCGATTGGAACGGTCGGCAGCGCGGCCATGAGGTTCTGAGCTGAGCGCGGCTGGATCTCGAAAAGCTGTTGTAGGTCTTTCGTGTCATAGTGTGAGCGGGCTGAGCCCGCGACAGTCCGGGAGATTGGGTAGAGCCGGTCCAACCAAGAGAGCCTTCGCCCCATACCGTTTCCTCTCCAAAATCGTGCCTGCAAAGATTATTGCGCATAAGCGCAACAATCCCCTACCCTCAGAACAGTCATTTCTGACTTTTGATAATGTACGTTATCCAAAGTATGAGATCCTGAGAGCTAGAAAACATGGAACTTACCATCCTTCATTCCGCGACGGTTTCAGACTCCCCGGAAGGCGAGCCGGATTTGCCTGCTCCGATCCTCCGACTCCTTGAGGGGGTCGAGCGAAGCCTAGAGTCGCCAAACTCAAGGCGAGCATACCGGACTTCCCTGCTCCATTTCTTTGGATGGTGTCGGGCTCAGTCGAACGTTCCGACGTTCTCTCGGATGGCCGTTCTTCAGTACAAAGACTCACTCGCTGCGGCCGGCGAACTTCTGGAGGATGGGCGCCTGGAGCGGCGCTATGCGCCTGCGACCGTGAATCAGAGACTCGCCGCGATTCGTGCCCTGGCACAAGAAGCGGCGGACCAGGGTTTAATCTCTCCGATTGAAGCGGCTGGAATCCGACGGGTGCGAGGCGAAAAGACTCAATCCATTCGCACGGGCATGTGGGTCGGGAAAGCGGAGCTGGACCGTATTCTCCGGGTACCGGACCGCAAGACGCTTAGAGGCAAACGCGACTTTGCAATGCTGTCCGTTCTCTTCTCGACGGGCCTTCGTCGGAGTGAATTGGTGGGCCTGCCAGTTGCCGCACTGAAACAGCAGGATGGCCAGTGGGGCCTGATTGATCTTGTCGGTAAGGGCGGTAAGCTCCGTAGCGTCCCATTGCCACTCTGGGTCAAAGACGCTATCTATGACTGGCTGGCCGCTACTCGGATTGTCCAGGGGTTCATGTTTCGTAGTATTTCCCGACACGGGAGGCTCGGAACAGTGCAGATGTCTGATGAGAGTGTGAAACTCATACTCTCACACTATACGACGATTGAGAACTTGGAAGGCTTTCGTCCTCATGACGCGAGACGTACTTGTGCCCGACTCTTGCGTGCATCCGATGCCGCCTTGGAAGATATCAAAGATCTGCTCGGGCATTCCTCCATCCAAACCACCGAGCGATATTTAGGAAAGACGGATGCTTTTAAGCGTGCGATCACAAACGCGATAG
>JAJXZM010000508.1 GCA_021780055.1 Acidobacteriota bacterium | reverse complement strand
TCACGGGGCTCGTCTTCGCGCTCGAAATGCCCTACATGGACGATCTGGCGCACGAAGCGCTGGTGCCGTCGCTGATCGCTTCCGTGGTAGCGTATGCAACCCTCATCTCGTTTCTGGGATCACGGCCGCTTTTCGACTTTGGGGATGGTGGGACGTTCTCTCCCAAAGATATCTTCTGGGCGGCGGTGCTCGGACTCCTCTGCGGGCTGATCACCATGGTATTCGATATGACCTTCCGCAGGGTGAGGGAGTTCGTGGTCCGATGGGCGGTTCCGCACTGGACCAAGCTGGCCGTGGGCGGCACGCTCACCGGCCTATGCGGGCTGCTCTTCGTCACCCTGTACAAGGGCTCCTTGATTCCTATCGGGCCGAACTATGAGGCCGTTGGAAAAGTTTTGTCGGGCCGGCACAGCGCCATGGAACTTGCGGTTTTCGGAGTGTTAAAACTGGCCGCGACACTTTTTTCATTGGGCAGTGGCGGTGTCAGCGCTATGTTCGTGCCACTGTTTCTGACCGGTGCGTCGTTTGGAGCGGCCTTCAGCCAGTCAGTGGTACACGGCGCGTCAATGGATCTCTTTGCGGCGGTCGGCATGGCGGCGTTCATCGCCGGCGGATACAAGACGCCACTGGCAGCTGTTGTATTTGTGGCAGAAGCTACCGGCGGACACGCGTACATCATTCCGGCCCTGGTGGGCGCAGCGGTGGCTTACGCTGTATCAGGCAGAGCATCAATTTCAGGTGCCCAGCGCCTGCATGAGGGCGCGAAAGCGCACCCCCTTATAATGCCGGCAACCGAGTCCCCGGATATGCTCCCGACGGACGAGGGCCTCCATGGTGTGTGATTTTCAGGGAACGCTTGTTTATTAGACCCACGAAACGGGCAAAAGGTCTGATGAAAAAGCTGGATTTATTAGACGGCAGGTTTTAGAAGTGTTGCTCGCGGGATTCAGAGTGCAACTAATTCCACGGGATTCAATTTGGGTACCTCTCTCTCTCTCCCAATGTCCCTCCTGTTCCCACATCCGTGGGGTAAACCCCTCTATTGAGACAAGATCTTTGGGCACGCTTGGTATTTTAAATTGAGCCTTCCATCGATTTGCGGTTCGGAGCTGGTGGCAGAGCCCACGCGGCCGCGGCGGCGGTTTGGAAAGGAAGCGCCGGATATTCTCCCACTGGGCGTCGGATAGCACCCAACCGTATCGCGCCATCCACCCTCCTACTGGCGCTGATTTCTTCACTCGTCCGCCTCAACATGTCAATAACTGCTACAAATTCAACCTTTTGCCCAGGGGTTTAAATGACTTCCGGTCACTTCTGACGACCTACTGTTAGTTTTGACAGTTCTACGGGGCTCTCTCTGGCCATAGCATTAAGAATGAAGCGAGACCCCTAGGACGAATGCTATCGGCGGGTAGTGGGAGAGTTCTGCGGCTGGCGGTCCCGAAGGAAAGTCGTCCCTCCCGCGACCGAATTTTGTGAGAGCGACTTCCGCCGTTGGTTACAAGGCCAGTGAAGAATTCCATAGAAGGCTTTTTCCAGCAATTCTGTAGCGAGAATAATGCTGACAATGCCGAAACTATTCTGTACGTCTAGAAGGGAGTGCCTATGAAAGCCACACTTTACACGAAGATACTTGCCCTGGCGGCAGTGCCTTTGGTACTTCTTGCCACGGGCTGCCTTGCGACCCGCAAGTTCGTGCGCAACAGCCAAGCCCCACAGGACACACGGATCCAAAACGCTGAGCAGAAGACGGCCCAGAACACCCAGGCCATCAAAGAACTGAGCGACAAGACCGAAGCAGGAATCTCTCAAGCACAAAATACTGCGGACCAGGGTGTCCAGGCTGCTAAGCAGGCAGACGAACATGCCATGGCTGCGAGTCAAAAGGCGGATAGTGGCATTTCTGCCGCCAACGACGCTAAGGGGATGTTCGACAAGCTCCATAACTTTCGAGCTGCTCAACACGTCACAGTCGCGTTTGCAACCAACAAGAGCAACTTGACGCAAGAAGAGGCGCAAAAACTCGACGAAATTGCTCAGACCGTTGGATCAACGAAACTTTATTTGATCCAGGTCGTAGGACATACGGATAGCACCGGTTCGGCCGGCTACAACCTGACACTGAGCCAGCGCCGGGCTGACACCGTTGTCCGGTACCTCACTCAGAAACATAATATTCCAGTGGTACTGGTTCACAATGTGGGTTACGGCGAGGATGTACCGGTTGGCTCCAACAAGACCCGTGATGGCCGCGCGGAAAACAGGCGGGTAGAAGTTACCATTTTGGTTCCGCAGCTGGAGTCTCAAACAGCGCAGACCGCACCCTCGGGTAATTGATCGTTTGCAGAATGGCGCAGGATCTTCCCATATTGGGGTGAGCGGCTGCTGCCTACTGCAGCCGCCGCCCTGGGTGCTATAGAGTTTGGAGCGGATCAAGGACGTGCCGAGCGCGCGACGTGCACTGAAGGTTCTTTTGTTAGGCTGCGCGTTCGGAAAAGAAGAGCGCAACTTTTGCCCACAATTGTTCAGTTTCCACTCTGCCGGCGACGCTACTAGTCATGGGCCCTCCCATAGTCGCGCCCCCGGGCTCCCCTGCTCCGGGGGCCTGGGGGCTGCGGCGCTTTATTGACTGGCACAGAAGAGAAACGTTTGAAAACTCGACGTCAAAGGCCTTGGAATTCCCGAGGTTTCGAGCTTGCCCTAAACACCTGCATTGGGCCCGCACTGGTCGCTACAGCCCTAATAGCTCCCGGGACAAAATAGTCACAGAAACACTCCGGTTATCCTGCATTTGCTTAAAGCCGATCCAGCCCGGTTTACTGTAAGTTCTGACAGTCGATGCGGCGAAACACCGTTGGTAAATTGATTTATGTATAGGCTTGACCTCGAAAGGAGGCAAGTGCCCCGCAGTACGACGATTGGGCATTAGCGCGTAAGTGTGCCCGGCGACGGGGCCTGACGGTATTTCTCGCAGGGATCTTTGCTCGTAAGGGATTCTGCCGTGAAACAACTCTCCGATAATTCACAAGTCGACTTTGTAGCCTTCCGAAGGACACTTCTTCAAAGTGAGAAGCTCCGAATCATCTGCGTGTTGGCTTTTGGCCTGATCGTCACAATCCTGGTGTCAATTCGAATATTCACCTTCGAGTTGGCAACACGCATCGAAGCCTTTGCCATCCTGGGCCTGTATCTCGGTCTAGAGCTCGTAGCTCTGTATGGCGTCAAGCTGGAACTGCGAGGGGAGCGTAGTCTCCGGCGGCGATTTTGGATCTTGACTATCATGGTGGAAATGTCTCTTCCGGCGTTAGGAATGGCGTTCCTTTTTCATCCTCAACTGGAAGTTGCATACCGGCCAGTGGCAACCCCATGGCTTCTGGGATTCTTTCCTCTGATCATCCTTTCTGCGCTTCGCTTGAGCTGGCTTGCTTCGATCGCGGCGGGTGTAGCGGCGGCGGTAGCTTATCTGACGGCCGCGTTTCATCTGGGATGGCGAATTCCCTTGACGGCTCCCCGCAGCTTAGCCGTAACGCAAGTGGAAGTACTGTTCTATGCGGCAATCCTCCTTATTAGCGGACTTATCGCAGCAGCCGTGAGTAATGAAATTCGGAAGCACGTGCAGGCAGCCCTGCGCGAGGCGGAGACCCGCCGCAGACTGAAAGAGGTGGAACACGACCTCGAAATTGCCCGTTCAATTCAGCAATCTCTTCTTCCCCGTGTTCGGCCTCAAATTGGCGGATTCGAAATAGCGGGATGGAATCGTCCAGCGGACGACACAGGTGGCGACTACTTCGACTGGACGCACCTGCCCGACGGAAGACTGGTAGTAACCCTCGCAGACGTAACCGGCCATGGGATCGGACCTGCTTTGCTGGCATCAGTGTGTCGTGCGTACGCACGAGCCAGTTTTAACACGCAAGATGATCTTGTCACCACCGTGCAGAACGTTAATCGGTCTCTAAAGGAGGATTTGACGCCAGGACGGTTTGCAACTTTTGTCGCGGCCGTGTGCAAAGAAAGCAGCGAGCAGGTCGAAATCTTGTCGGCAGGTCACGCGCCTCTATTTATATACTCGTCCGCCAGCCAAACGATCCAAAAGCTGCCAGCCCAGGCCGTTCCTCTGGGAATCTGTCCCGACCTCAACTCCCCGGTGCCCTTGATAACGCACCTCCAGCCCAATGACATCATTTTGCTCATCACTGACGGCTTCTTTGAATGGGAAAACGATTCGGGTGAGCAGTTCGGCTTTGAAAGGCTGGAGGAAGTGGTCCGGAACGCAAGCCGATTTTCTCCAGAAGAGATTATTGCAAAACTCTACCAGGCTGTTGCGGCCTTCGCGAAGGGAAGCAAGCAGCAGGACGATTTGACCGCCGTTGTCATCAAGCGGGTTATTGCTGGCACGGTTGCAGCTTAAGGCATGCGACCTCGTCCTTCAACAATTTGCCAAGTTCACTGCCATCGCTGAAGAGACTTGCAACTCGGAGGGCATCAAGTTGGTGAGTAACACTCCACGCCTGCATCTGAAATGGCCCTTCGGTATTTTCCGCAGCGATAATCCCCCAAGTGTCCTTACGGCAAGGCGGGAGGGTACCCTCAGGTGCAAATCCGAAGCACGTTCCCCCGGGGGGCGCTTCGAAACTGAACTGCCTAGCCCTGGGATCTATAGATGGGGTCGCATGGAATGAATCTATGGAGGTGATTGATGACCGAGTTTAATTTAAGTGACCATGAGTTAACAGTCGTCCAGGTCCATCGTAACCTTCCGCCGAGCGCACTCTACGAACACGCCATTCGTTACGAAAAGGACTCCTCAATCGCAGAGAATGGTTCTCTTGTGGCGTATTCTGGAGTAAAGACTGGCCGCTCGCCCAAGGACAAGAGGGTCGTTCGGAATCCTGCCTCCGAAAACGACGTCTGGTGGGGGGCAACCAATATCGCCCTCGCTCCAGAAGCTTTCGCCATCCTGCGCGAACGTGCCCGCGACTATCTGAATATCCGCGAGCGTATTTACTGCGTTGACGGCTTCGCTGGCTGGGACCCGAAATACCGCGTCAAAATTCGGGTTATCTGCTCGCGGCCGTACCATGCGCTTTTTATGCACAATATGCTCATTCGGCCGACGGCCGAAGAACTGGCGGGCTTTGGAAAACCGGATTTCGTTATCTACAATGCCGGCGCTTTTCCGGCTAACCGTCTCACGACGGGAGTGGGATCCAAGACCAGCATCAGCCTCAGTCTTGAGGATCGGGAAATGGTTATTCTTGGAACCGAGTATGCCGGCGAAATGAAGAAAGGGGTATTCACAGCAGTGAATTACTTTGCGCCCAAACGCGGCATGCTCTCAATGCACTGCTCCGCCACTGCTGACAGGAAGTCGGGTCGTTCCTCAGTGATGTTCGGCTTAAGCGGGACCGGCAAGACCACGCTCTCCGCCGACCCCAAGCGAGACCTTATCGGCGACGACGAGCACTGCTGGGGAGACGATGGCATCTTCAACGTCGAAGGTGGCTGCTACGCCAAAGCCGTGCACCTTAAACCCGAGTCCGAACCGGATATCTTCGCGGCATTGCGTTTCGGCGCTGTGCTCGAGAACGTCGTGCTCGAAGAAGATCGCACAGTGGATTATGCCGACACAAGCATCACCGAAAACACTCGAGGAGCTTACCCCATCAACTTCATTCGGAATGCGCGGATCCCCTGCATTGCAGGCCACCCCACAGACATCATCTTCCTGACGTGCGATGCCTTTGGCGTCCTGCCGCCGGTCAGTTCTCTCACACCGGCGCAGGCCATGTACCACTTCATCAGCGGATATACAGCAAAGGTGGCTGGGACAGAGGAAGGCATCAAAGAACCAACGGCGACATTTTCCCCGTGCTTTGGTGGACCATTCCTCGTCTGGCATCCGAGCAGATACGCCGAACTCCTGTCCGAGAAAATGAAGGAGCACGGAACTCGGGCTTGGTTGGTGAACACCGGCTGGAGCGGCGGAGTCTT
Source organism: Acidobacteriota bacterium (assembly GCA_021780055.1). The sequence continues at coordinate 447 of JAJXZM010000508.1, read as the reverse complement.
CGGGACCGGCAAGCGCATCAAGCTGGCCCACACGCGCGCGATCATTGACGCTATCCACAACGGTGCGCTTGCAACGGTAAAAACAAGACCTGACCCCGAATTCGGCTTCGCAGTGGTCACCGAATGTCCCAATGTCCCAGGAGAAATTCTGATTCCACGGAACACCTGGGCTGACAAGGCCGCCTACGATGCCGCTGCGAAAAAACTCGCACAGCTTTTCCAGGACAACTTCAAGGCATACGAAAGCAGTGTCGGCACTGAAGTCAGGACGGCCGGCACAGGCCATAAAGAGGCTGCATGAGAGTTGGAGTGAAATCTGACGGGTTATTTCGAGAAATTTGATTGAGCGCAAGCAACGCGTCGGTAAGGACCGGTTTCAGGTAGAAGCGTGTCGTCCCGTAGTGCTGGTTTCAGTCGGTTCTCCCGTGCTGAGAGGCTGGGACATTG
>JAJXZM010000037.1 GCA_021780055.1 Acidobacteriota bacterium | reverse complement strand
TTATCGAAGACCGGGGTGTCATCTCGCCCGCCGAGGCCGTAATCAACATTAACCTGAAGGAACAGACCGAATCCGTGCTGAAAACCCTGACGCCGCGCGAAGAGAAAGTGATCAAGATGCGGTTTGGACTGGACGACGGCAGCGAGCACACCCTGGAAGAAGTGGGCCAGAGCTTTGCTGTCACGCGTGAGCGCATCCGGCAGATTGAGGCCAAAGCGCTCCGCAAGCTCCGCCACCCTTCGCGCAGCCGCAAGCTTCGTGCGTTCCTTGACGCTGCCCTCCACGACTCCTAAGCGGCCAAGGGTTGAAGAGTCGTTTCGTCACAGGGTTTTTTCGGTAGTCTTTTGCCAGCTTTATTCCGGTTGCAACCGTCCGTAAGCGTGTGGGTGCCAGCGCAAGTCCGGCTGGTGTGTACGCACTATAATTCTTCACGGAGGTTCTTATGGCCGATACCGGTGCTTCTATCAATGCTTTGCAAGACACCCCTGCCAAACCTTTTCTTTCCCGCCTGATCGGGATTTTTATCGAGCCCGGCGAAACATTTGAGGACATAGCCCGCAAGCCGAACTTCATCGCGCCCCTTGTTCTCCTGATGCTGGTGTCGTTCGCAGTCGCGGAAGCGATGATTATGAAGATCGGCATCCAACGGATCATTATGCAGTCCCTTGTCCTGGGCGGGCAGGCGGCAAAAATGGACCCTGAACAACTGAGTATGGTGGTCCAGAGGAGCGCCGCAATATACAGCAAAGTAATACCCATTATCGCCCTCCTGGGGACACCGGTATTTCTGCTGATCGCCGCCGGGTTTGGGCTTCTGGTCCTGAACGTGTTCTTTGCCCAGCGAGCGAGTTTCAAGCAGGTGTTTTCAGTTACCTGCTACGCCAACTTGCCGAGCATCGTGGGTGCGGTAATGGCGGTTGTGGTCATATTTTACGGGGACCCCGACTCCTTTAATCCACGAAACGTGGCCCCTACCAATCCGGGGTACTTCATGAACCCCCTGACGAGTTCGCACGCCCTTCTCGCCGTAGCGAGTTCACTCGATGTTATTGTCCTGTGGTTCCTGGTCCTGCTTGCAATAGGCCTGGCTCGGGTTTCACGGAACAAAGTCAAGACTGGTTCGATCTTCCTGACCTACCTTGGGGTGTGGGTATTGCTGGTGATTGCCAAAGTCGGTATGGCCGTCCTTTTTGGCTGAAGGCAAGCTTCCGGCATTGACAGTTTCCCGGATCAGGTATGTAGCAGGAAATCTATTTCGCCGCTGCCGGGTCGAGCGACTGCGTGAAAAGTGCGGTGGTCTGTGAGCGTCGGCAGCGCTTCACCCCGTTGCTTCCGAACTTCCCCTTTTGGGGACTCGACTGTAGCCACGGCGAAACGTTTGCAGAGGCACACAGACCCGAATGCACATCCGAAACCCGCCCCAGTAGGGCCGCTCCAGGTTTGCCCTCGTTTCCAGGCTGTGTTAACAATAATCATTCGACCCAATTGGGGGCACAAACCGCGCCGTCGCTGAACCGCGGGATTGTGCCCGGCGGGAAACACGCCTAAGAACGTACTATGGGACTCAAGTTTACCGTTGTTGCCAAAGACGAAAGTACCCGAGCCAGAACGGGGATCCTGCATACAGCGCACGGCGATGTCGAGACTCCCATTTTCATGCCCGTCGGGACCGCCGGGACTGTCAAGGCGATGACCCATGACCAGCTTGAGGAACTGGAAGCGCAGATTATTCTGGCCAACACCTATCACCTCTGCATGCGACCGGGCCACGAAAAGGTGCGGGAGTTCGGCGGGCTGCACCGGTTTATGAGCTGGCCGCATCCCATCCTGACCGACAGCGGAGGCTTCCAGGTGATGAGCCTGAAAGGGCTGAACAAAGTTACCGAAGACGGTGTGTGGTTCAGTTCGCACCTGGATGGCTCACGGCACTTTTTTTCTCCGGAAGGGGTGATGGAATTCCAGTTGTCGCTCGGGTCGGACATCATCATGCCGCTTGACGAATGCGTTGATTATCCCGCCAGTCACGAAACCCTCAAGCGGTCGGTAAGGTTGACGAGCCGCTGGGCGGAACGCTCCAAATTTTTTTTTGCAGAGAATGCTGCCAGGTTGCGCGGGCCGGATTTCGAACAAGCGGGGAAGTCGGACCTAGGTCCCAGCCTTTTCGGGATTGTTCAGGGCGGGACCGATCACGTACTGCGGCGGGAAAGCGCCCTGGAGATTGGCGAGACCGGTTTTGACGGATATGCCATCGGCGGCCTTTCGGTCGGAGAGCCGAAGGAGGACCTGTACGGAGTGACCGATTACGTGGCCGGATTTCTTCCTGAAGACAAGCCGCGTTACCTGATGGGTGTGGGTACACCGGAGGATCTACTGCGGTGCGTAGCGCTGGGCGTCGACATGTTCGACTGCGTGATGCCCACCCGGAACGCCCGCAATGGCTGTGTGTTTACCTCGGCCGGCAAACTGGTGATCAAGAGCGCGCGCTACGCGAACGACACCGGGCCGCTGGATCCGGAGTGCGGCTGCCGGGTGTGCCGCCGCTACTCCCGGGCTTACATCCGTCACCTGTTTTCGGTGGGGGAAATGTCGGCTTCGGTCCTGGCCACTTACCACAACTTGCGGTTTTACCTTGACATGATGAAAAGAGTTAGGCAATCTATCAGATTCGGAGGGTTTGGGAAGTTTCTTTCAGAGTTCATGGAGAACTCCTGCCAGGAGTCTCACTCGGTTTAACAAAGAGTTGATTAAAGCGTTGATGGCCAAACCCTGCTGTTCTCTGCATTAAGTGCGAGACACTTCATCCTTAATCCTAATATTGATGGCTCGATTTTGTTCGAGTGTGTGCTAATTAATCGGATTGTCTTGGCGGCGGACCCCGGCGCGGGCGGAGGCTGGGGTATACTCTTTTTGTTTGGCCCTCTTTTCGTTATCTGGTATTTCCTGGTTATCCTTCCTCAGCAGCGCAATCGCCGCAAAACCGAACAGATGTTGTCCGGCCTGAAGACTGGTGACCGTGTCTTAACTTCGGGCGGAATTTACGGCTTGATTACCGGCTTTCGTGGCGATATCGTGCAGGTGCAGATTGCCAATCAGGTGAAGGTTGATATTGCCCGATCGGCCATTACCGGGGTTCAATCTGAAGGAGAGGAACAGCCTGCACAAGAGAAAGGCCCAAAGGGAACTAAATGACTTTGCTGCCGTGGTCTACCGGAGGACGAGGAATTTAAGCAATGGACCATAATCGAGTTCGGAACCGCACTCTTCTGATTGTAGTTGTTGTCATCGCTTGTGTCCTGGGCCTCACCGGTCTTCCTAAGAACATCACGCAGTTGAAACAGAACCTTGGCAGCCGCATCCAGCTTGGACTGGACCTGAAGGGCGGGACGCACATGGTGCTGCAGGTCCACGTGGATGATGCCGTCAAGGTCACAACCGATCAGGCGCTGGAACGCCTGCGGGACGAAATGACCACCAGGAGCATCCCCTATACCTCCATTGATCGCCAGGGCATTTCATCCATTCTAATTAAGGGTGTGCCGGACGCGAAGTCGGGTGATCTGGACTCGTTGGTTGCACAGCAGTATTCAACCTGGATGCTCCAGCGTGTTCCCGGAGAGCTGACTTCCCGCGTAATGAACATGAAGGTGAGCGAAGTCAACCTGATTCGGAATCAGGCACTCGATCAGGCCAGAAATACCATCCGCCGCCGTATCGATGCGTTGGGCCTGGTCGGGCCTGAGGTTGCCGACTATGGGCAGGGCGATTATGAGCTGGTGATCCAGTTGCCGGGCATCAGCGATCCTACACGTGTCAAGAACATCATCCAGGCGACGGCGATGCTGGAGCTGAAGATCGTCCGCGGTGGCCCTTACCAGAGCCGCGAAGCCGCACTTTCGTCCTTTGGCGGAGTGTTGCCGCCAGGGACGGAACTGGTTCCCGGCAGTCCGGATTCTTCTGCCAGCAGCAGCACCAGTGGCGGGGAGGTCTGGTATCTTCTCAGCCAGGTGGCAGCCGTCACCGGGCGCGACCTGACGGGCGCCCAGCCTTCAACGGGCCGGAACGCGCAACCCAGCGTGAACTTTACCCTTTCGCGTGACGGAGCCGCGCGCTTTGGGGAAGTTACGGGTAAGAATATCGGCAAACAGTTGGCGATTGTTCTGGATAACCGGGTAGTTTCCGCGCCTGTGATCCAGAGCCAGATCACTGATTCGGGTGAGATCACGGGTTCCTTTACTCCCCAGCAGACTTCCGATCTTGCATTGATGCTGCGCTCCGGCGCGCTTCCGGCCTCTATCACTTACCTGAATGAGAACACTGTCGGACCTTCACTCGGGGCAGACTCTATTCGGGACGGAGTTATCGCGAGCATCGTGGGCTTTCTTGCGGTGATTATTTTCATGCTGGTTTACTATAAGGGAGCAGGCGTTAACGCGGACGTGGCGCTCTTGCTCAACCTGATCATTCTGATGGCGGCACTCGCATACTTCGGAGCGGTCCTGACGTTGCCCGGTATTGCTGGCGTTATTCTGACGGTCGGCATGGGCGTTGATTCCAACGTTCTGATTTTTGAGCGCATCCGTGAAGAATTGCGCCACGGCAAGGCGGCCGGAGCCGCGGTGGCTGCGGGGTTTGAACACGCATTTCGGACGATCATCGATACACACGTGACAACGGTCGCCGCTGCTGCTATCCTTTTTGCCTTTGGAACAGGCCCGATCAGGGGTTTTGCCGTGACCCTGACTATCGGATTGATTGCAAACCTCTTCACTTCGGTGTATGTTTCTAGGACTATTTTTGATTACGTTCTGTCCAGACGCCAGAAGGGTGAAGCGCTCAGCGTTTAAGTTTTTGGGAACTTATACCTTGCTTTCGGTGTCTATGACTAAAGGCGTTGGACCAGGATAAAGATGGAATTCTTTCACGAACCGAATTTTGACTGGATGGGAAAGAAGTGGCACTTCATCAGCGTTTCGCTGGCCCTTCTGGTTGCCGGACTTATCTCGATAGCGGTCCATCACGGCCTTGTTTACGGAATTGAGTTCCGAAGCGGCACTCAAGTCATGGTTAAGTTCTCCAAGGCCCCTGATGTTGGCGCCATTCGCAACGAGCTTGCCAAAGAGAACTGGCGCGGCGCTTCCATCCAGAGCATCGGCCCTGCTTCAGAGCATTCGGTGATGATCGAGTTGCCGCTTGAAAAGGGCGCCACCGGCGGTGAGGCTTTGGATGCCGGCAAGGCGGCCATTGTCAAAGCTCTGACTGAACTCTACGGGGGCAGTGAGCAGGGCAAAGTAGATTTTAATAACGCGACTGCCAAGACGGTGGAAGACCATCTGCTAGTGGCTGACCCGCTGGGACTGGCTGCAAAGGGTCTGGACGCTGCAACGGGTACATACCAGAGCCTTTCGAAAGCCATGGTTGATTTCCGTGACAACCCCCCACAGAGCGGAATGATCGCAAATTTCCAGCAACTCAGCGGAGTCTCAGGAGTTACGCCGGCCGTGCTCGGAGTGCTGGAAAAGGACTTTTATCTTTCAGGATTTACTGTTCGGAATACGCAGATTGTGGGCCCGAAGGTGGGGTCCGACCTGCGGCGCCAGGCTGTATACGTAACCTTGGCCGGACTAGCCGCAATGCTGGTTTACATTTGGTTCCGTTTTGAGTTAATTTATGGCCTGTCGGCGGTAATCGCTGTCTTTCACGACGTTATCATAACTATCGGCTTATTTTCTCTTCTTGGAAAAGAGATTACGCTTTCTGTGATCGCGGCTTTGCTAACGCTTGTGGGCTATTCGATGAACGACACTATTGTTACTTTCGATCGTGTTCGGGAAAATTTGCCCTCCAGCAAACGTGAGGACTTCGGCGGTCTGGTGAACCGAAGCATTAACCAGACCCTCAGCCGGACGATCCTGACTTCGGGACTGACGTTCCTGGCAGTCCTCGCTCTCTACCTGTTCGGAGGCGAAGTTATTCATGGCTTCGCCTTTGCCATGGTTGTCGGAGTGTTGATTGGAACTTATTCGTCCTTTGCGATAGCAAGCCCCCTCCTGGTGTTCTGGCAGACCAGGGCGGGGAAGGGCCAGGCCAAAGGGAAGCGGAAAGTATACGAGCGGGAAGTTGCAGCTGCCAAAAGATAATAAATTTCTCCAGTTGAAAGTTCGGAATATATGTTGGTTCCGGAGTTCGACGATGAGAGGGGGTGGGTAATATGCTTGGTGACACGCTACTGGATTCCTCGCCAGCCCGCGAGTCGGTATTGAAAGGCGTGCACTGGCTAATTTCGCTGGCCGTCGGGATTGTAGGTTTTCTCGTCGGGTATTTTGGTTTGCCGTTGATTGAAACGCCCGAATTAAGGGTGCTGATTACCCAGTCAACGATCATCGGAGTGATCTTCCTCTTTTACGCGTTGATCCTCTGCTATGTCTACTCGGACTCGAAGCATAACCATC
>JAJXZM010000058.1 GCA_021780055.1 Acidobacteriota bacterium | reverse complement strand
AGCCGCTGTGCGGAATGGGGCCGACCCCGCGCCACTTGCGCTGGCACACTTCAAACACGCTGGAAACAAGCTGCTGCGCCGCAAGGTTCCCGTCGCGCGTCACAGCACGCGCGTACTGGTTTTCGACTTCCGCCCGGCCTTCTTCAAGCTGCGTTACCACCATCAGTACGCCTTCCAGCAGATCAACCGGCTCAAAACCCGTGATGACGATCGGGACCTTGTAGCGCACGCTGATCGCCTCGTATTCACGATATCCCATGATGGCGCACACATGCCCCGGGCCGAGAAATCCCTGCACACGGTTCACAGGTGACTCAAGAATCGCCTCCAGAGCCGGGGGCACCAGCACGTGCGAAACCAGCACCGAGATATTTTCAATCCCCTCGTGCTTGGCGCGCGACACCAGCATGGCGTTTGCAGGCGCCGTGGTTTCAAAGCCGATGGCGAAGAAAACAACCTGTTTGTCCGGGTGATTGCGCGCGATCTTCAGGCATTCGAGCGGCGAGTAAACCACGCGCACATCGGCGCCGCGCGATCTCACCGTCAGCAGATCACATTCCGATCCCGGCACGCGTAGCATGTCTCCAAATGAACAGAAGATGACATCCGGCCGGGACGCAATGGCATGCGCTTTGTCGATCAGTTCCAGCGGCGTGACGCACACCGGACATCCCGGCCCATGGACTAGTTCAATTTCCTTGGGAAGCAGATCGTCGACTCCGTACTTAACGATGGAGTGTGTCTGCCCGCCGCACACTTCCATCAGCATCCAGGGCCGCTTCTGCACCCGCCGGATCTTGTCCAGCAACGCCTGCGCCAACGCCGCATCACGGTATTCGTCCAGATACTTCATCGATCGCTCTTTGAAACTTTGCTCCGCAGATTAACGAGGTTCGCCGCCAGCCGATGTATCCTCGCTGCCTCCCTCGTCCTCACCATCCGAATCGAGTTCTTGCAGTTGCCCCATTTCTTCCAGAAGCTGGTAGGTGCGCGCCGCTTCCTCCTCATTCACGCGGCTGATCGCAAAGCCGGCGTGGACAATCACGTAATCACCCTCCGCAACTTCCGGGACATATTCCAGGCACGCCTCACGCACAATTTCCCCAAACCGGACCCTACCCATACGAAGCCCGCCAGCATCTTCCAGGGAAACGACCTGTCCCGGAATTCCCAGGCACATTTTCAGTGTTCCTTTCTGATGGCAGCGTTCGCAATCACTGCCTGACCCAGCGAAATTCCGCCGTCGTTCGCAGGCACCTTCGCTTGCAAACAGACGTCGAATCCGAGTTCACCTAGGGCGAAAAACGTGCGCTCCAACAGGAACATGTTTTGGAATGTTCCCCCGCTCAGGCAGACTATGTTTGGCCCTCCGTCACTGCGCAACTTTCGGCAGACTTGAGCAATCATTTCGGCCAGCGTGTTATGGAACCGTGCCGCAATCACACCGCTATCAACACGCTGCTGCATCTCATTCACAATCGATTCTATCACCGGGCGAACGTCGATCTGCCAGGGTTCGTCAAACTCAACCTGAAAGGGGTACACTCCTCCTGTTCCTTGACGCGCCGCGCTTTCCAGCTCGATGGCCGCCTGTGCTTCAAAGTTGCTTTCGTGTCGCAACCCCAGAATGGACGCCACGGCATCGAATAGCCGACCGCACGATGAGGTCGCGACGGTGTTGATTCCCTGCTCCAACATTTTCCATACCAACGCACGTTCTTTCTCCGCAATATCTCTCAGCAGCGGCAAGCCCTCGGGCAGTTCATTGCGGTAAGCGTCCCGCAAATAGCTCAAGGCAGATCGCCACGGCTGGCGGATTGCAGCATCGCCGCCGGGCAGAGGAACGTAGCGCAGGTGCGCGCGGCGCTCGAAGCCCTCGAAATCAGCAACCAGAAATTCCCCACCCCAAATCTTCCCGTCGGTTCCGTATCCGGTTCCGTCAAACGCCACGCCAATGACTTTTCCCTTCAGGCCGTTTTCCGCCATGCAACTGGCGATGTGCGCATGATGATGCTGCACGCCCACTGTCTGAATACCGCTCTGGTCCAGCGCGTATTGAGTGCTCAGGTAACGCGGGTGGAGATCGTAAGCAATCAACTTCGGATCAACGCGAAACAATTTCTTCAGGTTCGCAAGCGTCTCTTCAAAAAATGCCAGCGTTTCGAAATTCTCAAGGTCCCCAATGTGCTGGCATAGGATCGCATGCCGTCCGCGCGTAACACAGAAGGTATTTTTCAGTTCCGGCCCACAGGCCAGAATTTCGGCGACCGGCTCTCCGAGATCGATAACGCTTGGAACATATCCGCGCGACCGCCGCAGGACGCGCTCTTTACCTTGAAACACACGCACGACGGAATCGTCCACGCGCATGTGGATTCGCCGGTTATGCAAAAGGAAGGCGTCGGCAACATGATCCAATCGAGACAGAGCTTCAGAGTTCGAAGTAACAATCGGCTCTTCGCTCAGGTTTCCGCTGGTCATCACCAACGCCGTGAAGGCCGGCGGGTCTTCAGCGCACTCAGCAAACAGCAACGAATGCAGGGGAGTGTAAGGCAGCATCACGCCCAGCGTATTGTTGCCAGGAGCCACCGCGGACGAAATGCTCGACCCTGTACGCCTCGCCAGAATAACAATGGGACGCCGGGCGCTCATCAGGGCCTTACGTTCTTCGTCCGAAACGATGCAGAATCGCGACACTGAAGGCACGTCTGCGGACATCAAAGCAAACGGCTTGTCACTGCGTCGCTTTCGAGACCGTAATCGCCTGACGGCGTCGTCGTTCTCCGCATCGCAGGCCAGATGGAACCCGCCCAGCCCTTTGATGGCGACAATCTTCCCTTCTTTCAGCAGCCGGCGAACTTCACGAATAGCGTCGAGGTCCGATGCGCACCCACCTTCACCACCGCCCGTGATATCCAATCGGGCGCCCCGAGAATCCACAAGTCGAACTCCGGGCCCGCAGGCCGGGCAGGCGTTGGGTTGAGCGTGGAAACGGCGGTCGGCAGGATCATCATATTCCGCGCGGCACTCCGCGCACATCTGGAATTCGCGCATCGTTGTGGCCGGGCGATCATAGGGGACGTCCTCAATAATGCTGTAGCGAGGTCCGCAATGGGTGCAGTTGGTGAAGGGATAGCCGAAGCGCCGGTTGCTGGGCTCGGTGAATTCGCTCCGGCATTCGTCGCAGGTTGCAACGTCCGGAGAAACAAGTACCGAGCTGAATTCCTGCTCGACACTTTCCCGGATCGCAAAATCACTTTCGCCGAGCGGCGCAAGATCGCTCCCGGCAATGTTCACGATTTCAGCCAGGGGCGGCGGATTGGCCGTGAGGTCGTGGAGAAACGTCGCTACTGCAGGGTCCGGTCCCTCGACTTCGATCAGAACACCGTCAGGCGTGTTGAGAACAAAACCCGCCAGCTGAAAACGGTGGGCCAGGCGGTACACAAAGGGACGAAATCCCACCCCTTGAACAATCCCGCGGATGTGAATTCGCTTTCGAATCGTCAAAGGGTTCTCAATACCGCCGGTTTCCCTTCGCTCAACCACCTGCTAAACGTCGTAGGGCGGCGGCGCAGCGCCGGCGTCATGCTTGAAGGTGACCTTCACGGTAGCGATCTCATATTTGCCGATAGGGAGGGCCACCTCTGTCCCGCCTGCCTCAAGGGAAAGTGTTTTCTCTTCCTTCTCCATCAGGTTGGTCTGGACGGCCCCGGTTGCCGCTTCCGGCAGGCGCAAACGCACTTGTGATGGCTTGCCCTCGAATTCGTAGAACCGGAAGATCACTGCATTATCGTCTTCCGCTTTTTTCACCGAAGTCAGAATCACATTTTTGGGCTCAATCTGCACAAACGAATGCGATGCCGGGAGGGAGCCTTCGTGAACCACGGACACCACCGGCAGAAGCCTATAGTTAAACTCATAGGCGCTCAATTCGGTTTCCGCCTCCAGCCAGTTGCCCGCGTGTGGATACATCGCGTAAGTGAACGCGTGGAATCCCTGGTCGGCGTGCGGATCGGGATCGATCGGCGAGCGAAGCAGCGTCAGGCGAATGGTCCCCGGCTCAAACGTGTCGTAGCCGTATTTGTCGCGGTTTAGCAGGCTGAATCCGCGGCCATTCTCCGACAGGTCGCCCCACTGTTGCGCGCAGACTTCAAACTCCGCTTCCTGCGCCAGCAGCGGATCGTATTGGGGGTGTTTGACGCTGATCTCCGTTGCTTCAGTGAACGGTACAGGCGGCTTGCCGGGCACGTGCGGGATCGCCGGGCGCTCAACCGTGCCATAGGGTATTTCATACGTCGCATTCAGCGGCTTAATATCCAGGGGGAACGCCACCTTCAGTACGATGTGGCGCTCGTGCCAGTCCGCTTGCATGTGCACATCTACGCGAGCTACTTGTGGATACATGCAGATATCCTGAACGAAAGCGGAGTTCTGGAAGTGCTTCTTTACTCGCACCACAGCGCGCACCGGCGTATTTTCCACCAGCTTCACTTCATCAGCATCCAGCAACTCGGTCTTGAACTTTTCATAGTCCGGATCGATGTTCCACGCGTCGTACTCTTTCGGCTTGTCCACAAACGTTTCCAGCAGGTTGCCGTGCCCGCCGGGCCGCAGAATGTTCTTCCCGTCTTTCTTGTTAATCAGGCTGGTCACGCAGCCCGTCTTAGGATCGATTTCAACGCTGATGAACTCATTCTCCATGTGGAGGCCGCTTGCTTTGAGCGTTGATGCCGCACGACTCGGGCTGTCGGACGCCACAACATGAAACACGCGATGGCCCGTGGCAGGGACCGCGCGCGCCAGGAAGCGCACTTTCACCGTTCCCGTCGCGTCATTGTGCGAGACAAGGGCAGAGGGAACAGCGTGGCCCTCCTCATCGCGGACTTCGACGTACTCCGCCATTTGCGGCGATTGCACCTCAGCTTCCGTCACGTCGGTGCGGGACCAACTGAGGGGATTGAATACCACCACCGGAACTCCCGGCCCGCGTGTGTCAACACGCACAGCCAGGGTCTTCAATGCGTCCTTCAGGATCGGCTCGTTCGTCAGCTTGACGAACTCCATGCTTTCGGCTTCATCTTCGTAGATTACGTGAATGCCAGAACCCGCCATCAGATCGTGAAACTGATTGAACAGGACCCGCCGCCAGCAATCTTCAAACTCGTCCTGCGGGTACTTGCGTCCTTTCAGCATGGCGAGCGATGAAAATCTCTCCGCATTCAGGAGCAGGCGTTCCATCTGGCGCATGCGCTGCTTGCTGTCCGCCTGCGACGTATATGTCCCGCGATGAAACTGGAGATACATTTCATTGTTCCAGACTGGAAGGTTCAATGATGAGAGGTTCTGATCGACCTCATCAAAAAACGTTTGCGCCGTGGTGAACTTGAAGTTCGGGAAGGCTGCGTTCGGAGACTTCTGCCAGCGCACGGCAGCATCCAGCATCTGGCGGGTAGGACCGCCTCCATGGTCGCCAATGCCGTAAAGCAACATCTGGGTATGGAAGCCCGAACAGAGCGAAGTATCCTCGCCAATGTACTCAGCGCACTGAACAGGATTGATCCCGTTCACGTAATCGTGGGGGAAGTAGGTGAGCACGCGGCTGCCGTCCGGCGCCTCCCATTGAAACAGCTTATAGGGCAGTGGCACTGTATCGTTCCAGCCCATCTTCTGCGTTACAAAGTAATCGACGCCCGAACGTTTGTAGATCTGCGGCAGTTGCCGGCTGTATCCGAACGAATCCGGGTTCCAGCCAATTTTCACATCAACGCCGAATTTCTGCTTAAAGTAACGCTTGCCCGTCAGAAGCTGGCGAACCAGCGACTCGCCACAAGGCATATTGAGGTCGGGTTCGCACCACATTCCGCCCACCATTTCCCATCGGCCGTCTTTAACCCGCTTTTGGATATCTTTGAACAACTCGGGATATTTCTTTTCCAGCCAAAGGAAGTCCTGGGCAGTGGACTGGGCAAATATAAACCCGGGATATTCGTCCATCAATTCCACAGCCGTACCGAATGTGTCGCGGACCACTTCCACGGTTTCCGTCCACGGCCACAGCCAGGCCAGATCGATGTGAGCATTGCCCACGGCAAGGATCGTGAATTCCTTCATCCACTTTGCCAGCGGCTGCATTTTCGCGTCGGCAGCGGCCAGAGAACGGTCAAACGCTTTCTGGTCGCCTCGGTCGAGAGCAGCAAAATCAAGGACTTTGACCGCCTCGCTCAATTGCGCCTCGCGGTCTGCTTGCCCTTCCGGAAAACCTTTTGAGGCCGCCTGCACCGCCAATATCTGTTGGAGCATGGTCAGCGGATTGGGCTGCTCGGGCGGATAATCAACCTCGATGGCGGCGTTGACAATACGGGCCTGGCCTTCTCCCGGCGGCACATAGGCGGCAACCACAAACTTCTCTCCGGGCCTGGCGCTTTCACTCAACAGAATGGGTTGCTGGGTGCTGATATC
>JAJXZM010000326.1 GCA_021780055.1 Acidobacteriota bacterium | reverse complement strand
GCGATGGTCGCGCCGGGCGGGCATTTATCGGTCGTGCTCCAATTGCCCTCGGAAAGCGGACAAAAAGCTGTGACGAGCCATTTCCTCTCGATCGAGAGTCTGCGGCCGCACTTTTCGATGATCAGCCCCGAATGGTTGTGCGAGTCGCTTGCCGGCCGCGGGTTCCATTTGACATGCCAAACAACCCGCGCGCTGCCTGCAGGCAAAGGATTCTGGACCGGGATATTCTCTCCGCCCGAATCTCGCTAGAGTAAATGGTGAACGTCCCTTATTTTTGACCACGTTGCAAGCTTCGTATAAAATCGTTACTTTCTGAATTCACCCAGGGAAAGTCTTTTACATTTATTACTATGCTTCGATTTCACACCGCGGGTGAGTCGCACGGACAGGCGCTGATCGCGACCCTGATGGGGATGCCGGCGCATGTGCCGGTGGACTTTGTTTACGTCAATCGCGAACTGAAGCGCCGAATGGGCGGCTACGGGCGCGGCGGGCGGATGAAGATTGAGTCGGACACGGCGCAGTTCCTTTCCGGCGTCCGGCACGGTGAAACGATTGGTTCGCCGATGGCCATCCTGATCGAAAACCGCGACTGGAAGAACTGGCAGGAATCGATGTCGGTGGAGGATCTGCCCGAGACCCGCGAGAAGTATAAGGCGGTGAAGTCCCCGCGGCCGGGCCACGCCGATCTGGCCGGCTGCCTGAAGTATGATTTTCCCGACGCGCGTTACGTGCTTGAACGCGCGAGCGCGCGTGAAACGGCCGCCCGAGTTGCCGTGGGATCTCTTGCCAAGCTGTTCCTGCTTCAGTTCGGCATCCGGATCGCCAGCCACACCGTTGCGGTGGGCAGCGTTGCGCTGCCGGATGACAATGTTCCTTTCGAGAAGATTCTCGCGCTGCGCGACATTGAGGACATCATGCTGAGCTGCGTGGATGCGGGAGTTGAAGCGCGCATGAAACTGGAAGTGGACAAGGCCACCGAGGAACGCGACACCGTGGGCGGCACGTTTGAAGTGATTGCCATGGGCGTTCCGGTGGGCCTCGGCACTTCTGTGCAGTGGGACGAGAAATTAGACGGGCAACTGGCGCAGGCGGTGATGTCCATTCAGGCGGTGAAGGCGATTGAGATCGGGACCGGCATTGGAAACGCCGCAACGCCCGGCTCCCGCGTCCATGATGAGATTGGCTACGACCGGCAGGATAGAAAGTTCACGCGGAAATCCAACAGGGCCGGTGGATTCGAGGGCGGAATCACCAATGGCGAGCCGGTCGTCGTCCGTGGATATCTGAAACCGATCTCCACGCTGCGCCGCCCGCTTGAATCGGTTGACTTTGCAACACGCGAGCCGGTGAAGGCCGCCTATGAGCGGTCAGACATCTGCGTCGTGCCGGCCGCCGGCGTTGTGGGTGAGGCGATGGTGGCCCTGGTGCTGGCGCGCGCGTTTCTGGAAAAGTTCGGAGGCGATTCGCTCCAGGAAACTCGGCGGAACTTTGACGCTTTTCAGGAGCAGGTGCGCCGGTTCTAGGCGCGCGAATACTTTTTCTGCTGGCTGCGTTGCAGCCATTGGTATGCCACTCAATAGACCGAGTGAAAACTGCACTCTCATTAGGAGGACTTATGAAATCTGTAATTCGAAAGTGCTCCGGTCTTTGTTTATTCCTGGTCCTGATATTTACGATTCCGGCCGCGGTCAGTGCGGCGCGAGTGCCGCAGGCCCCTGCGTCGATCAACTATCACATCGTCAATAGAGTTGTTCTGGGCGGCGAAGGCTTCTGGGACTATCTGGGTTTTGATCCGCAAAACCGCCACCTTTTTGTTTCGCACGGCACGCACGTGCTGGTCATCAACCCCGATACGGACAAGGTGATCGGGGACATTCCGGACACGCCCGGTGTCCACGGCATCGCAGTCGCGACGGAACTTAATCGTGGGTTCATCAGCGACGGAGGTGCCGATCAGGTGACCGTCTTTGACCTGAAGACGCTCAAGACTATCGGTACCGTCAAAGTGACCGGCCACAACCCGGACGGCATCACTTACGATCCTTCTTCGCAGCGGGTCTTCACTTTCAACGGCCGCAGTGACAGCTCCACGGCCATTGATGCGAAAACGCTGAAAGTTGTTGGCACCATCCAGTTGGGTGGCAGGCCGGAATTTGCCGTTCCTGACGGGCGCGGGATGCTTTACAACAATCTGGAAGACAAGAGCGTGGAACTGGCAATTGATACCCACACGCTCAAAATCAAATCGAGATGGCCGATGGCGCCCTGCGAATCTCCTTCGGGATTGGCGATCGACGCCAGGCATGAAATTCTGTTTGCCGGTTGCCACAACAATATGATGGCCATGATCAATGTCAGGACCGGCAAGGTCATCACCACGGTGCCGATTGGCAGTGGCGTGGACGCCAACCGTTTTGATCCGGGAACCGGGCTTGCCTTTAGCTCAAACGGCGAAGGCACTCTGACGGTGGTGAAGGAAGAGTCGCCGACAGAATTCAAGGTGTTGCAAAACGTCCCGACGGAACGCGGCGCGCGCACCATGGAAGTGGACCCGAAGACGCACAAAGTGTTTCTGGTGACGGCAAAATTTGGGCCCATGCCGCCTGAACCCGCCGGACAGCATCGCTTTCGCCGTCCGCCCATGGTCCCGAACAGCTTTACGCTACTTGTGCTCGCGCCGTAAATGTGCGATTTTTGAAAATACGGTAGATGATGCATTTCGGCGCGACAGAAGCCAATGCAGGTTGTCAGCATCGCAACCTGACAGTGTGCAAATTTCAAACTCAGCCGATATTGAATTAGAAAATGATCTATCCCATCGTGAAGTATGGACAGAAGGTTCTGGAAGACGGCACGAAGCCGGTGGTGGAGTTTGACTCCGAACTTAAAAAGCTGGTGGCCGACATGTTTGAAACCATGTATGCCGCCAACGGCGTGGGCCTGGCCGCGCCGCAGATCGGACTGACGCAGCGGCTCTGCGTGATTGACATTACCTGCGGGCAGGACCCCGAGGCAAAGCTGGTTCTGGCCAACCCGCAGATCATCTCAGTTGAAGGGAAGCAGGTTGAGGACGAAGGCTGCCTGAGCCTGCCGGATTTCCGCGCCAAGACCACCCGCCCGCTGCGCGCCACCGTCCACGCGCAAAACCTGAAGGGCGAGGAATTCACCATGACGGGCGAGGGATTGCTGGCCCGTGCCTTCTGCCATGAAACCGACCACCTCGACGGCAAACTCTTTATTCACCGCCTGACGCGCCTGAAGCGCGAATCCATCAAACGCAAGGTCCGGAAACTGGCCAAAGCGGGCGAGTGGTAGGATGGATTCCGGCGCAACCTGCGAAGCCCACAGCGGGCTGTTCCGAACGGACCCGACGGATGAACCTGATCTTTTGCGGCACTCCCCAATTCGCTGTTCCCACACTTGAAAAACTGGTCGCAGAAAAATTCTCCATTCAACTGGTGATGACCAATCCCGACGAGCCGCGCGGCCGCGGGCACAAGGTGCAACCGTCGCCGGTGAAGCAAACGGCGCTGAAGCACGGCCTTGCGCTTTTTCAGCCCGCCAAAGTAAAAACCGAAGAGACCAGGGAATACCTGTCGCAGTATCGCCCTGATGCCATCGTCATCGTTGCTTACGGACACATCGTTCCGCAGTGGATGATTGACCTGCCGCCGATTGGCTGCATTAACCTGCACGCTTCCATCCTGCCCCAATACCGGGGCGCGGCGCCCATTGCCTGGGCGATCATTCGAGGGGAAAAAGAGACCGGCGTCACGACCATGAAGATTGACGCCGGGATGGACACAGGCGACATGCTGCTCGAACGCCGCGAGCCGATCCGCGATGACGATACGACGGAAACGCTCGGCGAGCGCCTCAGCGTAATCGGCGCGGACCTGATGGTCGAAACTTTGTGCAAGCTTGAACGCAGAGAAATTATGCCTCGCCCGCAGAATCATGACCTGGCAACTCTCGCCCCGCGGCTTAAGAAAGAAGACGGACTGATCGATTGGTCGATGCCGGCGGAGGAAATTGAGCGGCGTGTTCGCGGGCTGATCCCCTGGCCCGGCGCCTACACATCTTTTCGGCAAAAACGCCTGCACATCTGGCGGGCGGAATCCGTTCCGGCGGCCGGTCGGCAGGCGCTCGCTCCCGGCATGATTTCGACCGATGGCCTGCGGCTTGCCGCGGCCTGTGGCGAGGGGTCGCAACTGCTTCTCCACGAAGTTCAGCTCGAAGGCCGTAAGCGCCTCTCCGCGCGCGAGTTTATGAATGGAGCCCGCGTTCAGTCCGGCGAAACTCTCGGTTCCTGAGGTCAGCCTTGGCGCAAGCCTCTCCTGCCCGCAAAATCGCGTTCGATATTCTCCTCCATGTTGATGCCGCGAAGGGCTATGCCGCGGACCTGCTGCAAGGGCATCAGGTTTCATCGCTCAGCGAACGCGACCGCGGGCTCGCCACTGAAATCGCAATGGGAGTTCTCAGGTGGCGGGGCGAAATCGATCATCGCATTCAAAAACTCTCCGGCAGGAGCCCGCAGTGGCTCGACCGTGAAGTCATTACGGCTTTGCGAATGGGTATTTATCAGATTGCCTTCCTTGAAAGAATTCCCAAATCCGCCGCTGTGAACGAATCGGTGGAACTCATTAAGCTGTCTCGCAAGCGGTCCGCTGCCGGACTGGTGAATGCGGTTCTCCGCAAGTGCGAGCCGGAAAAGTTGCTGCAAGTCGCAGCGGTTTCGCCGGACGATCCTGAATTGCAGGCGGGCGCGCGGCGGTCGGTTCCCGACTGGCTGCTGGAGCGATGGGAAACAAATTTTGGCACCAAGGCGGCAAACCGGCTGGCATGGGCTGCAACGCAGGTGCCTCCGACAACGCTGCGAATCTGTTCCTGCACGCCTGAGCCGGAAGATGTGATCAGGAAATTCGCTGAGAAGGGCGGCAACGTCCGGCGCGGCGAGTACGCTCCAAACGCTCTGATTCCCGAGGCCGGCGAAGGAGCCGTTTCGCGGCTTGCCGAAGAATTGGGACTGGCAATTCAGGATGAAGCCTCGCAACTTGTTCCGGAATTGCTGCTGGCGCGCCCGAGCCAGCGCGTGCTCGATGTTTGCGCCGCGCCGGGAATGAAGACCGGCTTGCTGGCGGATGCGGTGGGCGACGGCGTGCTGGTGGCGTGCGATGCCAGCGGCGGGCGGGTCAAAACGCTGCGGAAACTTTTGCCACGGCTTACAGCGAACGCTGCGGCGGTTCGGGTTGTGCGCCTCGACGCAACGCGGCCGCTTCCGTTCCGGCAAGTCTTCGACCGGATTCTGGTGGATGCGCCGTGTTCCGGGACGGGAACCCTGGCGCGCAATCCGGAAATCAAATGGCGGCTTGCGCCGGATGATCTCGAACGGCTGCCGGCGATTCAGCGGACAATTCTTGCAAACACGCTTTTGGTTCTGCGGCCGGGCGGCCGGCTGGTGTACGCGACGTGCTCGTTGGAGCCCGAAGAGAATGAAAAAGTTGTGGAGAGCGTGCTTGCCGAAGCCCCGGGCTGCAAGGTGCTAGGCCATGCTGAGCTTGCAGATGAATTGCCGAACATTGCTCCGCTGATTGATGCACGCGGCTACTTCCGCACGCGCCCTGACCTGCATGACATGGACGGCTTCTTCGCGGCGGTGATCGCACGATGAGCTGACTGTAACAGAGGCCCCGCCTTTGATAACATAGCCGCAAAGTTCGATTGCTGGTTTATTTCGGCATATGGCGGCAGAAGGCCGCCGCTACAGCAAGATGTGACCTTGCGATAAGGAGGGCACGATGGGACCAAAAGGAAAGACACGGGAGGAAAGGTTCTCTGAAGTGACGGCGAAGACGAAAAAACTTATGAGCGACCTGGCAAATAACCCGCTGAAAGGCAAAATGATTGCGGTCCTGGTGGCGGACCAGTATCAGGAGTTGGAGGTCTGGTATCCGCTGTTGAGATTTCGTGAGGACGGCGCAACGACGATCGCCGTGGGCGCAGAAGCAGGGAAGACTTATCTCAGCAAGAAGGGCTACCCGGTGGTTGCAGATATATCCGTTGGCGAGGTGAGCCCTGCGGCTTTTGATGCTGTGATCATCCCGGGCGGCTGGGCGCCCGATTTCCTGCGGCAGGACGAGCGTATGGTGGCGTTCGTGCGCGACATGCACGCGGCCGGAAAGGTGGTGGCCGCCATTTGCCACGGCGGCTGGCTGCTCTGCTCAGCCGGAATCGTCGAGGGGCGAAAAGCCACTTGCTTCACGGCCATCAAGGATGACATGATTCACGCCGGCGCGAAGTACGTGGATGAGGAAGTTGCCGTTGACGGCAACCTGATCACGTCGCGCAAGCCCACGGACCTTCCAGCCTTTTGCCGGCAGATTGCCACAGCCCTCATACGGCAGGGCGTGCTTGTGGCCACAGGCAAAGCATAAGAGTTGTGGCTTGGAGGGCGGCAGCGCTCA
>JAJXZM010000120.1 GCA_021780055.1 Acidobacteriota bacterium | reverse complement strand
CCAAACTCCGTGACTGTGGCAGGAAGAGAGATTGGCAGCTTCAACCTCGACTTTGATCACGTCAAAGTATCCGCAGCGCACGGGAAGATAGGGGAAAAGGGCAAACGCGTAGAGATCGCGGGCGGAAGTAAAAAAGAAAACGGCGTGGCGATTGAGGAATCGCTGGTGTTTGAAGCTTACGATGACTTCCCCGGCTTGCTGATCACCTCGGCGTCTTACAAGAACCTTGCGAACAAGGTTGTCAGCCTGAGTAAAGTTGTTGCCAACCGTCATCGGTTGAATGCCTCCCTCGTCGACCCTGCTGTGCCGCCGTACCAGATGTGGTCGTTTCATGGGTCCAGCGAGAAATGGGGCAAAGATGACATTGTGGAATTATCAGACCACTTTTCCCGGCAGAACCTGATGGGTGGAATGCAGCCCACAGGCGAAGGCGGCGGAATTCCCGTTGTTGCCTTCTGGACCGACAAAGTTGGAGAAGCCATCGGGAACATCGAGACGATCCCCTGGGTGCTCTCGCTTCCGGTTGACGTAACTCCCAACGGTCGCGTCAACGCTTCAATGGTCCTCCAGGCGGACACGACCCTTCAGCCCCAGGAGAGCTATTCGACCCCCAGGGGGTTTGTCGCGGTCTACTCAGGTGACTTTTATGAGCCTCTGCACCTTTATTCACAGGTGCTCCAACGGGAGGGCTGGAACCTGCCGAAACCCAGCAATGCAGATTACCAGATCAGTTGGTGCGGCTGGGGCTACGAGGCAGATGTCACTCCAAAGCAGATGTTAGGAACAATTCCCAAGCTAAAAGAATTCCATATTCGCTGGGCCACTCTCGACGACCGTTGGTTCGATACCTATGGCGATTGGGACCCACGATCTGACACTTTTCCCGGCGACTCCATCAAAAGGATGGTTGATGCCTTCCACCAACAGGGAATCTTTGTACAGATCTGGTGGCTGCCCATCGCAGTTGAAGATGGTTTCGGCGGTTATGAGGGTCATCATTACACAGTGGCAAAGGTCGCCAAAGAACATCCCGACTGGCTGATCCTCGACAAGAACGGCAAACCGGCAAAAATGGTTCGCGGCCTGGCAGCGCTCTGCCCGGCCGTTCCAGCAGTCCAGGAATACTACAAGAAACTAACCGAAAAATTCATCCGCGACTGGGGATTTGACGGGAGCAAGCTGGACAACATCTACACCGTCCCGGAATGCTACAACCCGGCACATCACCACAAGTCCCCGAAGGATTCCATCCGCGCCATGGCGAAAATCTATAAGGAAATCTTTGAAACCACGCGTGCCCTAAAACCCGAAAGCGTCACGCAGAGCTGCCCCTGCGGAACGCCGCCCAACTTTGCATGGCTGCCCTATATGGACCAGGCTGTAACAGCCGACCCGGTGGGTTCTGTCCAGGTGCGGCGGCGGATCAAAATGTACAAAGCCCTTCTCGGCCCACAGGCAGCGGTCTACGGCGATCACGTCGAACTGACCAAGATCGTTTTCAAAGGCGATAACGAAATCGACATGGGCATGGACTTTGCTTCGACCGTAGGAACCGGCGGCGTGGTGGGAACCAAGTTTGTATGGCCCGATCCCGGCCCGCATTTCAAAGAGGTTTACCTGAATCCTCAGAAAGAAGCGATCTGGAAGAAATGGACCGCCATCTACAACGATAAAATGCTTTCCAGCGGAACCTTTCTGAACCTCTACACCTATGGATATGACGTCCCGGAAGGCTACGCCATCAGCAAGGAGGGCAATATGTACTACGCCTTCTTTGCTCCTGATCCCTCCGTGCCTTGGCAAGGAAAGATCGAGTTGCGCGGCCTTGAAAAGTCCGGCCGGTACAAAGTATACGATTACGAAAACGAAAAGGACCTCGGGACGGTAACCGGCCAGGCCCCGACACTGACAACAAAGTTTATGACCCATCTATTGCTCGAAGTCAGCAAGCAATAGTGATGTGTCGATTGCCGCTTAAACCACCCAATACGCGACTGGCGAAGGACAGCGTTGCATCCCGACTGAGGTTGCCAGCTTGCCCTGAGCGCAATCGAGGAATAAACTGTCTTTCTGGGATCGAGAACACTCTGGAGGAGGGTCGGGGCAAAAAACTATGGGTCTGGTCAGTCCCAAGACACAGCAGGATCGTCATCCGTTGCCTAATTTATGGCTCAGGGTTGCATGGCTCGCTGTCACTTGCGCTACTTTTGCGGCATGGGGCACCCTGAAAGCCCAATCGACAGCCAGTCAGGTCAGCGACATGACCGGCGACTACCAATTCCTTGAACCGTACAATACACTGGCCATCCTGCAAGAGGACCAGATAGTAAAGGGATACATCGACGTACTCCAGGGAGAGTCCGAGTCAGACTCCGTCTTAAGCTATCCGATTACCATCGGCGAGCGGAAAGGCGATCGCGTGGAGTTCCGGACTCGTACGATCCACGAGTTGTACTACCGCTTTTCAGGCACTGTGCAACGCGGCAAAGGGAAGAAAAAGGATGACCCCGATTACATAGAGCTTGTGGGAGAACTCCAAACCATTCAGGAGAATTCCGTCACCAACCAGGAAACCGTAGACCGGAAACAGGTGGTCTTCAAATCTAAAGGAAAAACCGAGCAGGCACCTTGAACTGCTCAGCGGGGCAGTTGCGGCTGGCCTGGTGAAGCGGCGCAGGCTTTCTGCGACTTCCGCAGCAGGCGTTCGCGACGGTGTGAAATCCGCTGTTGCCGGGAACGAGGGCTTGCATCTTCCTGATGACGCCGGAAGGCGGCTTCAGCAAAGTCCAAAGCTTTGTTCGCGTCGCGCACGCGATGCTCATAATGAATGGCGAGCTCTTCGCAGGCTTCCGCCACGTACCGCGATTCCAGGCTGATAATCCTCTTCCAGACTTCCACAGCCTCGTCATAGCGCCGCTCCCTCTTGTGTTGGGCGGCAAGCTGCCACAGGGCCTGCGGTTCAACCGATTCCGGCAGGCCGCGAGCAATCGCCTTTAGACATGTCTCCCGTGCCAGTTCTGAGGCCCCGGCGCGATCAAGAACACGGCTGAGGCTGAAGAGATCGCGGCTGTCGCAATCTGTCCCGTCACCGGCTTTTGCAATAGCCTGCCCCACTTCAACCGTGATTCCGGCGAGCGTCACGATGTCCAGTGCGTTGTGAAAAAAAACCGGCTGCAATCCTCTGGCGTTCCTCGTGCGAAGGTAATCGAAATAGATTTGCGGAATCTCGGAACCGGGCACATCGCCATTCCGCGCGATGCCAAGAATTTCCCGCTCCAGGTTCTTGAGCTGGCAACTTTCAAGCCGCAGCTTCCACAGGCGGCGCGCCGGGTGCAGCAGGTCAAGGTGGACCATCCGAGAGAACGGCGATTTCATGCGGGCCAGCGTGTATCGTGTTTCAAGCAGCGGAACATCGAAGGTCTTGCCGTTGTAAGTCACCAGAAGCTCGTAAGGCTCGAGCGATTCCGCCAGAGCTGCCAGGGCGGATTTCTCTTCCGTCAAATCCCGCAGGAAGAACTGGCGCACACGGAAGCCCGATCCGTCGGCCGCCCCGATTCCGATCAGGAACGCGCACGTACCGGTGCCTCCGGCGAGGCCTGTGGTTTCCGTATCCAGATAGACCACCGAGGAGGCGGGCGGGACGCTCGCACCCTGCACAAACAATTCCAGCGGAGTCAAATCTGCAAGCGCAACATCGCCCACGCAGTATTTGCCGTACGGTCTGCCAAATGGCAGGAGTTGACTGGCGAGAAAATATTCGCCCCGGCCGTTACTGCAAACTTCACCGTCAACGTAATGCTCAACCCCGTGCGGCATTTGCTGCGCGGCTACTCTCTTGGGCCGCTTTTCAAGACGTTGCAGGTATTCAAGCTGGCGTTCGAGCGCGTCCTCACGTACCGTCTTGCTGGCCGCCCGCTTAAGCTCGCGAAGCTTTTCTTCCAGATTCATGATTGCGGTAGTGCGCCCCCGACCGTCTAATGCTTAATTCTCTTGCTGCCACCTGCACGTCAGAAAATACACAATGCTATTCAGTCCCAAGAATACTTCCGAGAATGGCAAGCGCCACTTCCTTTCCCTTCTCTCCAACTTCACCAACCGGCCCCAC
This sequence comes from Acidobacteriota bacterium, assembly GCA_021780055.1. Next base: position 2,365 of record JAJXZM010000120.1, on the reverse strand, counting down.
GCACGACGGACAGCCTGACTCGCAGGGGCAATTCTCGATCAGGCGGCGTGTGTTCTCCAGCAGGCTTGGACTCAACCGGAACAACGGTTCGCTGAATCCAATCCCTCCGGGATATTTGTCGTAGAGGTAGATGTTGGGCTCAAAGATTTTGGTGTAAACGGAAGGGCGACCAGAAGCTGAGAGTGAAGCATCAACGTCCTCCGCAACTGCAAGATTCTCGCCGACCGCGACTCCCAGGTCGCGTGCGTCACACATCATCAGCAGGGTGCCAATCGCCTGTAACGCGTGGGCGAGCCCCTGGACTCCATTCAGCCGGTCATCACGCGAGTAAGGCATGGCATCCAGCAAAGGCTGGGGAAGCGTCAGCCAGAACGCCGTGGTGTGCATTTCCTGTTCGGGCAGCATCAGCTCGCCGGAACCCAGATTCTGGTTGGTGTGGAATTTGATCTTCTTGAAACCAACAACCTGCGTGTTCACCTGGACCTCGCCGTGATTCTTGTATGCGGGCCCGACCGGCGCCGAGTCAAAATGCTCAAGGATCTTGATCCTGGTGTAGGAAATGGCGTCGGTATAGTATTCCGAATCGCATTGGCGAACAAAGGCCTTGCGCTCTTCATAATCCAGCCGCTCCACGTGGTATTGCAGGCCGTCCTGAAGGTAGATGGCCTTCTCATGAACGGTGGTGAGCGCGCTTGTAAAATCCACTTCGCCAATAATCCGCGGCTCGCCGGTGATGTCAACGATGACAAAATTGTCCGATGAAACAGAACGCAGGCTTATGGCGTCCGCCGGGTAACTTTCAGAAATCCAGTGCCAGCCCTCGCTCGTCCTGTGAAGGAACCCGAGCTCTTCCAGATGTTTGCAAAGAAGTCCGAGATCGAGCTCACCGAATTTCTCATCCTCTTTCAGCGGAAGCTCAAAGGCCGCGCATTTCAAATGATTGAGCAAAATCTGTAGGTTGTCCGGATTCACGTAGCCGTGTTCGGGTGAGTTATCAAAAAAATAGTCAGGGTTCTGAACAATAAACTGGTCGAGCGGGGCACTCGAAGCCACGAGCAGGGCGGCGGAGCTTCCTTCGCGGCGACCGGCCCTGCCTGCGCGCTGCCATGTAGAAGCTATCGTTCCCGGGTAGCCGGCCATTACGGCAACATCAAGGCTGCCAATGTCGATGCCCAGTTCGAGGGCGTTGGTAGCAATCACGCCCAGCAACCGCCCTTCACGCAGGTCGCGCTCTATCTCCCGCCGTTCGAGCGGCAGATAACCGCCCCGGTATCCGCGGATCACCTCCGGGCCCACCGGACGCCGCCCAAAATCTTCCTTCAGATATGTCACCAGAATTTCCGTTGCCAGCCGCGAGTTGGCAAAAACGATAGTCTCCAATCCCCGCAGCATAAAAGCCTTTGCCAGGCGGCGGGTTTCGTTCAGATAAGACCTGCGAATGCCAAGTTGCGGGTTGACCACCGGCGGATTGTAGAGGATAAAGAATTTTTCCGCCGAGGGAGCTCCGTTCTCATCCACCAGCATGATGTCTTGCTCGATGATGCGCGTCGCCAGTTCAGCAGGATTGGCAATGGTTGCCGAGGTGCAGATAAACTGCGGATGGCTGCCGTAAAATTCAGCGATTCGCTTCAGCCGCCGGATAACGTTTGCCAGGTGGCTTCCGAACACGCCGCGGTAGTAGTGCAACTCATCAATCACGACGTAGCGAAGATTTTCAAACAACCGCTCCCACTTGGTGTGATGAGGCAGGATGCCCGTGTGGAGCATGTCCGGATTGGTAATCACCAGGTTGGCCCGGGCACGGATGGCTTTGCGCGCGTCCTGTGGAGTGTCGCCATCATAAGTAAAGGTTCGGAGGTCATCTCCCAGCTTTTCCGTCCAGCGATTCAGTTCCACCAATTGGTCCTGCGACAAGGCCTTGGTCGGAAAAAGATAGAGAGCCCGCGCTTCCGGGTTTTCTACCAGTGCGCTCAGGATCGGCAGGTTATAACAGAGCGTTTTGCCAGAAGCTGTGGGAGTGACTACCACAACATTCTTGCCTTCCTGTGCCAGAGTCGCGGCAGCGGCCTGGTGGGAGTATAGATTCCATACTCCTCTTGATCGCAGGACATCCGTCACACGCCCGGGAAGAAAGTCCGGAAACGGCACAACACTGGCTTCCCGCGCCGGGTAATGCCGCAGGGCCGTTACTCCGCCCTCCCGCCGTGAACCATTAAAGCTGCTCTGGATCTCCTGGACAACGGTCTCGATGGAAGCGGTGTCCCGGAACCGACCCTGCAGTTCACTAGCTTGAGGGACCAACTTAGTTTGCAACGGAAGCTTCATTTCGCCTCTCTGGCCCATCAGCAGGGCAGACATCTTCGCC
>JAJXZM010000364.1 GCA_021780055.1 Acidobacteriota bacterium | reverse complement strand
TTCCTGCGAATCAAGCGTGTTGCCGGAGACGGCAGGGATGGCGTCGCGGCGTTCGACAACGATATAGCGTGGCTGTTTCGTCTTCAGAGCTTGGACGAGCTCATTGCGCCATGCCGGAGGCGTCCAATCGGAAATCAGCCCGAGGTTCGAGACAAAGCGCGAAGGGCATTCGCGCCCGGAAAGAAAGTAAATGAGCGGCGCGGTTCCCCACACATAGACCTGGTCTCCCTGCACAGAATGGTCCTTCAGATAATGGACTACCTGAAACTCTCCGCCCAGGTGTTCGATGCCGAGCGACCACCAGTAGTTTTGATAGGACTTTTGAGGATTGCGCCACCACTTTTCAAAGCCCTGGTAGCGTTCGACCTGGCGCATGGTGGGTTTGGGCAGCGGGAAATAAGCGCAATTAATAAAGACCAGCCAGACTCCAACGCGGGCGGCGGCCCAACCATGCCGGGCGAGCCTTTGAGAGATCGCGTGGAAGCCGTCGAAGACGCGCACGACCACATAAGCCCAGAGCATCGCGAGAAATGGGAAGAAGGTCTCAAAGCTGTAAGCGTTGAAGCGCGCCTGGCTGGCCGTTACAAGAAATTCCAACAAGGCTGCGATAAAGATCGGGTCAGTCCGATGAAAGTCGCGGCATCGCCAGGCGATCAACAATGCCAGCGCCACGCCCGCTTCCGGCCAGTTTCCGAGATTAAAGTTGACCTGCCGCAAGGCCCAGATAAAGTATTGAGGAGTGCGCTGAACGACCATGGCGCCATAGCGCGGCAATACTTCAAACTGAACTTCTTTCATGGCCGGCCATGCGCCGGAAACGTAAAACCAGCCGAGAACACCGACGATGGTGGTGGCAAGACCGCCGAGCAGCGCTGCGGTCCGCGCAAGCCATGCACGCCAGGAGATAGTCAACGCTAACCGGGGCGAAGGCAAGTCCAGGCAGCTGGTGTCGAGATAAGGAAGCAAAGTGACAAGCGGCAGGAAGGCGAGCGCGTTGTACTTGATCCAGAAAGCCGCCCCCAGCGCAAGGCCCGCCGCGAAACTCCGCCACTTCGAACAACGCCCTCCGCGAGCGACCAGGAAGAAGGCGGCAAAGACAAACAGGACAAGAAAGACTTCCGGCTGCGCAGCGTTGATGTACCCCTTGCGGTCGTGCCAGTAGGCATAGAGCACCGCGGCGAGTGCGCCCGCCTGCGGCCCCAGGTAACGAGCGCAGAAATAGAATGTGCCAAGCGCGGCCGCCGCTACACACACAAGGTCCACCGCCCCCACCAGCCAGGTTGCACGGCCCACCAGTCTGACGATGGGAATGTAAAGGTAGAAAATCCCCGGCGGCTTGTTATCCCACAGGTCGCGGTAGAGGTGCTTGCCTTTAAACAGGCTCTCAGCGATTACACAGTAAGTAGCCTGGTCTCGGCCGATGGGGTACTGAAGATTGGGCAGAGAAATGATGACGACTACTGCCAGTGCCGCGATCATCCACATTCGAGAGTTGTGCGAGACTGAACTGCCCGAAGTTGCGCCGAGGCTGTGCATACTGCGATCAAATTTCTTATCGGCATTTTTGCGCGGGTCAGTGAGTCGTTCAGAAAGCAGGACTCGCGGATCAAACCCGGCGGGCAAGGAAAACCTGTTGGCGCACATGGGGTTGTTACTTGCCTGCAAAAGGATTGCGAGATGTGGAAGTCTTCGGTCCCCAGATTTTCCAGATGGAAGGCACGTTGAAAAGGAGATTCACGACGCCGTCAAAGAACACGCCAACGGCCGCCGCGAGTACCAGCCGGACGCCCTGTGAGGCGAGGAGCAGCGTCAGGCCGATATTCAGAATGGCGCCGGGCAGGCACACTTTTTGATAACGCCACAGGCGGGACGCGCCGTGTGATTCTGCCAGGACGCTGCCGTGCCGGTGTGCGAAGGTTGCATTCTGGTTCCACAGAAAGTTCCAAAGCAATGCGATCTCGACCGCCACGGGCACAACCCAGAAAGCACTGCCGCCGCCGCGCACAGCCATCAGGTAGATCAAGCCGATGTCCAGCACGGCTCCCGTGAGTCCAACCAGACTGTACGCGAGCCACGCGCGGAACTGGCCCGTGACAAACGCGAGGTGCACAAGATGTGCCACGTATTCCGCGTACTGGCGAGGGCCCAGTTTGGAACTGCCCTGGGTCCGTTCTTCGAACTGATAGGGAACTTCCACGGCGTGCCCGATCCGGCCTTTGGCAATGACTTCCAGCAGGATTTTGTAACCGAGCGGCGTGAGTTCCACGCCCGCGATCGCATCAGCCCGCACCACGAACATGCCCGACATGGGATCGCTGACCGCGGAAAGCTTCAGTGGAAGAACGGACGCGGCCATGTGGGTTGCGCCGCTTGATATCATGCGGCGGCTGAATACCCAATCTGAGGTTCCACCGCCCGCGATGTAGCGGCTGGCGACGGCGAGATCCGCGTTGGACTGGCGCAGGGCGGCGGCCAGCGCAGCCAGAATTTCCGGCGGATGCTGTAGATCGGCGTCGATCACGCCCAGCATGTCGCCGTGAGCGACTTTCCATCCATCGACCACAGCAGTTGCCAGTCCCAGACGGCCGGCGCGCCGAAGCACGCGCACGTGGAATTCGCTGCTCAATTTTTCTGCGAGCTCCGCCGTTCCGTCGCCGCTGTTGTCGTCCACGACGATCAGTTCATATTCTTCGCCGGCCTGCGAAAGTGCCGTGCCGGAGCGGCGAATAACTCCCTGGATCGAGTCAGCCTCTTTGTAAGTTGGAATCACAATGGAGATCATGGAGCGGTAGAATCCCCTTCGCTCGCCGGCGTGAAAGCGAACCTGAAAATAGCATGCGACCAGATTCACGTCAATCAGGCTTTAAGCCCGGCAGTGTTTCAGTTGGGACCGGATTCAACCGCGGGTGGTCCGGCAAGGATTCTGCTTGCTCAACAGTCCAGGCATTCCCGAAAGTGCTCGATCACGGCTGCCAGTCCCTCTTTCAGGCTGACCGTCGGCTCCCATCCCAGCAGGCGGCGCGCGCGGGAGATGTCCGGGCAACGCAGCTTAGGATCATCTGTGGGCAAAGCAAGAAACTTCACCTGGCTTGAACTTCCTGTCATCTGCGTGATAATCCGGGCAACATCAACGATCTTTTCTTCTCTAGGATTGCCTAGGTTCACCGGATAGTTGATTCCCCATTCACTCCCCGCAACGCCCGCTGCACCGGAATCGGAATCGACCAGCAACAAGCGGACAAGTCCCTCGATCTGGTCGGTCACGTAGCAGAAGCTTCTCGTCTGGCTTCCATCGCCGTAGATGGTGAGTTCCTTTCCCTGCAAGGCCTGCACAACGAAATTGGAAACCACGCGCCCGTCGCTTGGCCGCATCCATGGGCCGTAGGTATTGAAGATTCTTGCAATGCGCGTGTCCAGACCATGCGTCCGGTGGTACGCCATGGTCAGTGCTTCAGAAGCCCGTTTTGCCTCATCGTAAACGCTGCGGGGCCCGATGGGATTCACGTTGCCCCAGTACTCTTCGGATTGCGGACTGACCTTCGGGTCGCCGTAAACTTCTGAAGTGCTGGTGAGCAGAAAACGCGCATCCTTTGCCTGCGCCAGTTCCAGCATGTTGCGGGTCCCGATGGTGCCTACTTCCAGAGTTTGAATAGGATATCGAAGATAATCAGGAGGGCTTGCCGGGCAGGCCATGTGCACAATCGCATCGACCGGACCTTCGACCCGGAAGGAGGTAGTCACATCCTGATGAAGGAAACGGAAAGCGGAATTCTGCTCAAACTCCGCGATGTTTTTGCGCCGCCCCGTCAGGAGATTATCCACGCACAGGACTTCATGTCCCAGGGAGAGCATTTTTGCGCAAAGATGCCTGCCGAGGAATCCCGCCCCACCTGTAACGATAATCCGCATGTACCCTCTTAGCCGCCGTGGTGACCGCGCAGATCTTGCATTCGGCCTAGCGTCAACTGAATCACTATAATGCGCAGTCGCCGAATATCAAAGCGGGCTGTGGAATTTGAAAATCCAGGAGGTTACGACGAGCAGAGACGCCACAAGTTCAGCCATCGCGTGTTTTTTGTCCAGCTCAACGGCGAGAGAACTCCCTGACCTTCGCGAGACGGACGGCTGATGCAAATCTGCTGGCTCAATCTGATCAAAGAGTTTTGGCGGGCAGAGAGTATTGAAGCTTCCAGTGGCTGCCGGCGAACTCAGATGCAGTTCCGACTTCTCTTACGCTTCCGGCCGGTTGGCTTGATAGTCGCTGCCGTACCCGTAGCCATACTGCTCGTAGTAGCCGTACTTGCCTCCGTAACCTTCTTTGCGAAGGTGAACATCATTGAGGGCAACACCAAGAATGCGCGCACCTGCTCCGTATAGCAGTGACCGTGCCCGGCGAACGACCTCATAGGGAGTTTCATAGGCCCGCGTAACAAGGACCACGGCGTCCGTCAGCGTGGCGAGGATCCGGCTGTCTGCCACGCTCAGAATTGGAGGCGAGTCCACCAGGACGTACTCGAACTCTTCATGCAGCTTCCGCAGCAGTTCCGACGTCTTTGGAGAGGACAACACCTCCGCCGGGTTGGGCGGGATGGGACCGCAGGGGATGACGGAAAGGTTTGGAATTCCGTCTACCTGCAGGATGGCTTCAGAAAGCGATGTACGGCCCGTCAGACACTGGACAAATCCCGGACTGTTCTTTACACCCGCTGCCCGATGGATGGCCGGCCGACGCATATCGCAATCCACGATAATGACTCTGCCGCCAAGGCTGGCAAGGGTTGCCCCCAGGTTGACGGTCGTGGTTGTCTTGCCTTCGCCGGGTAGCGCGCTGGTTACCAGCAGCACTTTGGGGACCGGGTTGGCAGACAGCAGAATAGAAGTTCGCAAAGAGCGAAAAGCTTCAGCGGCCAAGGGATTCTTCTGAAGCGCAAGCCCGTATGAACCATTGGAGCCGGAATTAAGCGTCGCAAGACCAGCCGCGGAGGTCTTCGAGGACCCGTTCAGGTGCATCGACGGGATAAGCCCGAGAGAAGGCAACCGCAACAGTGATTCCACTTCATCCGGAGTTTTAAGCGTGTTGTCCAGATACTCCTGCAGGAACGCCAGACCAACCCCGACGCCAAGTCCCAGAATGAGGCCAATTGCAAGGTTGAGCTTGACTCTGGGTTTGGATGGTCCATCCGGCACTTGGGCAGGATCAACTACCCGGATATTGCTGGCGGTCATCCCTGCAGCAACCTGGGCTTCCTTCATTCGCTGCAGCACGCCGATGTAAAGCGACTGGTCAGTGTCCGCCTGGCGTTTCAGAAAGTTGTATTGAATGGTCTTTTGGGAGACAGTGTCCACCAGCCCTTCCTGCTGGTCAATGAGTTTGCTCAGGTATTTCTCCCGCGCCAGGGCAGCCAGGTACTCCTGGGACATGTTTTGACTGAGCGCTTCCTTCTGGTGGTCGAGATTGGCCTGGAGGGTGTCAATCTGTTTCTTAAGCGCCATCGCTTTTGGAAACCCGGGTTTCACAGTTGCCGTCAGTTCGGAATACTGGCGCTTCAGGTCTGAAAGGTTGCCTTCCAAGGTTTGGACCAGCCTGTTATCCAGCACACCGGGAAGGTCCTGCACTTTCCCTGACTTGACCAGACTGTAGAGGGCTTCCTTCTTGGCTCGGTCCGCCTGGGCCCTCGTGTACTCTTCCTCAAGTTGCTCCAGGCGCGCGTTGGCCATGCTTTGCGCCTGGGCATTGACGGCATTTTGGATGAACAGGATGGAATTCTTCGCCGCGTAGTCCTGCAACGCGTCCTGCGATGCCTTGAGTTTTGCCTTCAACTCGACCAGACGGCCGGAAAGCCATTCCGAGGCTTTCAGGGCTTCATTCCACCTGACCTGGAGATTCTGGTCGATATAGTCCTCGCCAAGCTGATTGGCAATGCGGGCCGCCAGTGGCGCGTTTTGTGAGTAGAATGAGACCTCAACGAGATTGCTTCGCTCGATGGGGTTGACGGCCAGGGCGCTCATGAAATTTGACACGCTGTTACGGTAGGCATCCGAGTTGGGGTCCGGAGGGTTCGGGTCTGACGCGGAAGGGATCTTGCCGGGGTTCTTGGCAACCAGCCCTAGAAAACTGCGGCTCTGGTAAAACTCAGGATACTGATAAAGGCGCAGGTCGCGCACCACTCGCTCTGCCAGGGAACGGCTTTTCAGGATTTTGTATTGCGTCTCACGGTAGCTCTGTACGTCCCATGAAGCCCCCGTCGGTTGGATTTGCTGGAAGTTGAGGACCTGGGGTTCTTCCGGGTTAACCTCAATCAGGATTCTGCCCGCGTAGATGGGTTTCTGTTTGAATGTGCCGATGGCCACGGTTGAGAAGATAACAAGAAGGCACGTCAGGACAGCCCAGCGTCGTTTCAGAATTATATGCCAGTAATCGAGCAGCCGGGGCGATTCTTCAAGCGAAACGTCCAGGATGTCTTCTTCGCGCACGTAGTGGCCGTTGATGCGTTCTACGCTGCGTGTC
>JAJXZM010000535.1 GCA_021780055.1 Acidobacteriota bacterium | reverse complement strand
GGCGGCATAGATGCCCAACTCGAAAAACTCTGTGCCGGGATCGATCAGGAGGGCTATTCGTTCGCGGGCTGTCAGACGGCCTTTTTCGTGCTGGGCCTCGATTGCGTTCGCGCCGCCGCCTTCGCGTATGGTCTCCTCCTGGTTCAGGATCTCGCCCACAAGGTCTTTCATCAGGCGGGTGTTTTCAGCGAATCCAGCGGAACCCGTATCAATTTGGCTTTTGATGGTGGAGGTTGGCAACTTTGATTGACCTTTGTTGTGGCGACGTCCTTGTGCAGAAAGGGTTTACGCGACTCGTTTCCTGGCGCTTATCGCTGAGAAATCTCTCCCCTGGCCACTCTGGCAGTGAAGTCCGCTGATTTCCCGCGCGGGACGGTCAGTGCAGTCCAGCGGTCGCCCGCGAAGTGCTTTGACAGATAGACGATCTGCCCGACGTGATAAGAATAATGAGCGACTTGCCGGTTGATGGCTTGCATCACCGAATGTGGCTCTGTGCGAATGCTTACCGTTCGCTCCAGGTCGCTGTTGGTCAGCGGTGTGAGCGCGTCAAAAACATGTTTCCATCCGGCTTCCCACATGTCCATGACTTCGGCTCGAGTTTTCGGCGGAGCCTCAAATTCCGTATCACGATTCCGGTCCGGTTTTTCTCCGTCCGAATTGAAGAAATCCGACCATCGTGAGCGCATATTGCCTGCCAGGTGCTTCACAATCGTGGCGATCGAGTTTGACTCTGCGTCAAGGGTTGCGGCAAATGCCTCATCAGGGACCTGATCCATTGCCCGTTCCCCCAGCCGCTTGTAATACCGGAACATCTCAATTGAGTCTTTCAGATAGGAAGTCGTAAACTCGTGTGCCATCGGAATCCTTCTTGCAACGTTTCCAGCCCTCGACCCCTTCTCAGTGAGCGCTAACCGCCATCTGGCCTATTGCGCCTGCTTCACGTGGGTTCGAATGAAATCCACGATCTCTTGTGTGGAAGCGCCCGGCTGAAATACCGCAGCGACCCCCTTTTCTTCCAGTTTGGGGATATCTTCATCGGGAACGATGCCGCCGACAATGACAAGAACTTCCTGCATGCCTGCGTCGCGCAATAACTGGCAGATGCGGGGAACAATGGTATTGTGCGCGCCGGACAGGATGGATATCCCGACGACGTCCACGTCTTCCTGCACGGCGGCGTTTGCAATCTGCTCCGGTGTCTGGCGTAGCCCGGTATAGATTACCTCCATGCCGGCGTCCCGTAGCGCGCGGGCCACAATCTTGGCGCCCCGGTCGTGCCCGTCGAGGCCGGGTTTGGCAACAACCACGCGAATTCGTCGATCGATCATGAGTCAGAAGTCCTGTTTATCGAAATGCCGGCTCTTCGTAGGTCCCGAAAACTTTGCGCAGCACGTCGCACATTTCTCCCAGCGTCGCGTACGCCCGCACAGATTCCAGTATATAGGGCATCAGGTTCCGGTTTGTTGATGCGGCGGCGCCAAGCGCCTCAAGCGTTTGACTGACATGCGCGTTATCGCGTTTCTCTTTCAGACCTGCCAGTTTTTCACGCTGGCGGCTTGAAACCGCTTCGTCGATCACCAGGATATCAACAGGCCGCCCTTCCTCGGTGATGAAATCATTAACGCCCACAATAATCTTTTCTTTGTTTTCGATGGCCCGCTGGTATGCATATGCGGCTTCGTGAATCTCTTTTTGCGGGAAGCTCTTCTCGATGGCTGCTACCATGCCCCCCATGGCGTCGATTTTGTCGAAATATTCGTAGCAGGCGCGTTCCGTATCGAGTGTAAGCCTTTCGAGGAAATACGAACCTCCCAGCGGATCAGCCGTGTTGGCCACGCCACTCTCGTGAGCGATCACCTGTTGAGTACGGAGCGCTACGGTCGCGGCGTGCTCGGTGGGCAGCGCCCAGGCCTCGTCCAGCGAATTTGTGTGCAGCGACTGTGTGCCGCCCAGCACACCCGCAAGCGCCTGGATGGCCGTTCGCACGACGTTGTTGTAAGGCTGCTGTGCAGTCAGCGAGCAGCCGGCCGTTTGTGTGTGGAACCGGCAAAGCCAGGCACGGGGATTCTTTGCCGCATAGCGGTCGCGCATCACCGTGGCCCAGATTTTACGCGCCGCACGGAATTTGGCGACTTCCTCAAAAAGGTCGTTGTGGGAATTGAAAAAGAAACTGAGCCGGGGAGCAAAGTCGTCGACATCGAGGCCCGCCTGCCGGACCCAATCAACATATTCAATTCCGTCGCGCAAGGTAAAGGCCAGTTCCTGCACGGCCGTGGAGCCTGCTTCGCGGATGTGGTAGCCACTGATGGAGATCGGGTTCCAGCGCGGCGTCTCGCGTGCGCTGAAGGTGATGGAATCCACGACGAGGCGCATGGACGGTGCGGGAGGGAAGATGTATTCTTTCTGCGCGATGTATTCCTTCAGAATGTCATTCTGAAGGGTACCGGATATGTGTTTCCAGTTGGCGCCGCTCTTTTCCGCTGCCACCAGGTACATGGCCCAGATCATGGCCGCCGGGGAATTGATGGTCATCGATGTGGTCACACGCTCTAGCGGCAACCCTTCGAGCAGCGTTTCCATGTCTGCAAGCGATGAAACGGCGACGCCGCACTTGCCTACCTCCCCTTCAGCGAGTGGGTGATCGGAGTCATAGCCCATTAGAGTAGGCAAGTCAAAAGCAATGGAAAGGCCTGTCTGCCCCTGCTTCAGCAGGTAATGCAGGCGCTGGTTAGTGTCTTCCGGACTTCCAAAACCGGAAAACTGGCGCATCGTCCAGAGCTTGCCGCGATACATTGTACGGTGGATGCCGCGCGTGTAAGGGAATTCGCCCGGATCGCTCAGGTCGTGCTGATAGCTGAAATCTTTGAGGTCGTCTTCAGTGTAAAGCGGCTCAACCGGAACGCCCGAGAGGGTGGTGAACTTTGCCTGCCGCTCCTTCAGCGCGCCGGAGTTCCGTTTGTCCGGATTGACTGTTTTTGCCATTGCCTCAGGCCGCCACTTTCTGGCCCTATCTTATTCTGGTGACAGAGGCGAAGTCAAACTTGCACAGGGTCGTGTCACACCGGGACAGGCAGTCGATGCCTCAGGCAGGCAAGGGCCTTGAAATTGCGAGCAAACTTGTGGGTGGGCATGTGGATTTCAGACCAATGTCGCGGCCTGCACAAAACTGCTAATGTATCAGTGCTGATCGGTCCTCGCGCATGGCCGAATCGCACTTGGCAAAGCTAGTGGCGGTGCGGCTTACCGAGAATCAACTGGACTGAATGGACGAAGCTTGGCAGAATAGGATTTCAACCGGTAAAGCACGGGCCGTATGGGATAACATGGGTTCGTGATGCTTTCCAGCATCTGTCGGGGCGTGGCGCAGCCTGGTAGCGCGCTTGCCTTGGGCGCAAGAGGTCCCCGGTTCGAATCCGGGCGCCCCGACCAATATCATCACCTCCTCAATTTGATTCAATAAACGTCTAGGGACGTCTTCGCAGACTTAATGTTGCGAGAGATCCGGTCGAGGTGTGCGAATGGTCACGGCGCGTTGTGACCAGGGTCACAGCTTTATTGCGGCTGGGCCTATAAATTAAGCGCGTTTCGAATTGGTTGGAATTTCGGACACGATTGCACTGGACGTCCTTGCCGGCAAGGCTGGCATGCATGTTGAGGAAGACCTCCTCGGTACCGTGGGGAAAGCAAGTTTTGCTTCCTGCAAAAAGCACTTAACCTGTGGAGCATCGTGCCCGCTTGGTCCTGATTGCTACAAGGCTTATCAGGTTGCAGCCAACGGGACTTTGATCGGCGGTCGGTTGGCCGGTTGCCCAGTTTCTTGTGGCGTGCTTGAGACACCTATGAATTTCATCGGAGGGTAGGCCATGCTTAAGTGTTCCTACCTGCTTGTTTTCATACTACTTTCGAGTTCCTTCGGTTTGGCCGCCCCTGTGCAAGGGCCGCAGAGCGCGGAGTATTGCGGAGGCTGCCACCGTGCCATCGAGCAGGGATGGAAGGAGTCGGTTCACTCGCAAGCGATGCAGAGCCGGTTGTTCCAGGACGCATTGGAGATGGCAAAGTCCGATCTCGGCGCTCACGCTCGGACAGTTTGCCTGGGTTGCCATTCGCCGACTGTGGCGGCAACAGGTGATTATGCCTTGGCGCTTAAAGTGAGCTGGGAAGGCATCACGTGTGTTTACTGCCACTCAATGCGAAGTGTAAGTATGAATGGGCCAAACCCGAAGGCTGTGGTGGAATACGACAACGTCATGGAGGGCCCCTGGAAAGATGTAGTGTCACCGGCGCATGGCACAGCTTATTCTGAGTTGCATACCTCATCGCTGCTCTGTGCGACGTGCCACCAGTACCGGAACTCGCAGGGATTTTCGGTGCTGACCACCTACAGCGAATGGGAGAAAGGACCTTACGCGGCGGAACATAAAGGATGCCAGTCGTGCCACATGTATCGCGTTGAGGGTGAGGTGGTAGATCCGCGAATCAAACGAACGTCCAACGACGGCATCAATCTCCACCAGATGCCCGGAAGTCATTCGCTGACACAACTCAACAAGGCGATCCGCGGACAGTTGCATGTGTCTCATGACGGCGGACAATTGCAAGTTGAGGTGGACGTTACAAATCAGGGAGCGGGGCACATGGTTCCGACGGGATCTCCTCTGCGCAAGCTGATCCTGCAGGTTAATGTTGCGCCCTTCAGCGGGAAATCACTCCACGCGGAGCGGGTGTTTGCCCGGGTTGTAGCGGACCAGAAAGGCAACGTTCTCAACCGCGAAGACCTGGTGTTTATGAAGGCGGCCAAGGCAGTTTCGGACACGCGCCTGGCACCTATGGAAACAAGGAAGGAACATTTCACCTTTGACGTTCCGCAGGGTGTGCGGTCAACAGTCGAGGCGGATTTTATCTACTATTACTCTCCGACGGCAGCAACCAAGGCGCAGCAGGAAGTGAAATTCCTGAGCTTCAGGCGGTTTGTACAATGAGTTGATTTCATAGATGTAGTTGGCTGAAAGTCCGAGTGACAATGTGGAAGGTTGAAGGATTAATGGAGGGACGATTCGCATGACGGCTGATTCCAGCTCTGGAAAATCCGCTGCAGGTACAGGGGAAACAAAAGTTGATTCCGGTCGCCGCTTGGTTAATCTGCTCCTGGGCACCGGCGTTGTAGCCACCATCGCCTCCTTTATTTATCCGGCAATGCGGTATGTCATTCCGCCGCCGGTCAGCGAAGCCAGCAACCTTTCAGTGGTGGCCGCAAAGGTTGGCGAACTCAAGAACAATGCGGCAAAAGTTTTCAGATTCGGATCAGAGCCCGCCATCCTTATCCACACTGCTAACGGGAATTACCGGGCATTCACTGCTGTCTGCACTCATCTGGGCTGTACCGTGCAATACCGTGCCGACCTGCGTGAAATCTGGTGTCCGTGTCACAACGGCAAGTATGACCTGCGTGGCCGCAATGTCAGCGGGCCTCCGCCGCGTCCGCTGGCGCAGTATCAAGTTCACATTCAAGGCGAAGACATCGTTGTCGTCCGGAACGCATAACTATGGCTGACCTTAAACGTCGTACCTTAGATTGGCTTAATGAACGCCTCGGAGGAGAAGGGATCGAGGAATTCCTTCGCCACAAGAGGGTCCCGCTCCATCGTCACACGATCTGGTACTACCTTGGGGGCATGGCTCTCTTCCTGTTTATCATCCAGGTCCTTACCGGAATTTTGTTGCTGATGTACTATCGGCCAACGGCCAGCGGGGCTTTTGAAAGCGTGCAGTTCATCATGACACAGGTCAAGTTCGGATGGCTGATCCGTTCCATCCATAGCTGGTCGGCCAATCTGATGATCTTCATCGTTTTTGTACACATGTTCAGCGTGTTTTTCATGAAGGCGTACCGTAAGCCTCGGGAACTGACCTGGATGAGCGGAATGCTGCTATTTTTCCTTGTGTTGGCTTTCGGGTTTTCCGGGTATCTTCTGCCATGGAACACGCTGGCGTTCTTTGCAACCAAGGTTGGCACGGACATGGCAGGTTTCGTCCCCATATTCGGTAAGTGGATCATGGTTTTCCTGCGGGGAGGGAACCAGGTCACAGGGGCCACACTCACGCGTTTCTTTGGTTTTCATGTGGCCGTCCTGCCGGGCATTGCAACCATGCTCATTGCTTTTCACCTGTTGCTGGTACAGAAACTGGGAATGAGCGTTCCTCCCGGTGTGGAGAGAAAAATCAAGGCTGGGGTAGAGCCGGAACGCTCCATGCCTTTCTTCCCGAACTTTCTTCTGCGCGACATCATGGGATGGTACGGCGCGCTGGGTGTGTTGGGCGCGTTGGCTGCAATCTTCCCCTGGGAGCTTGGGACTAAGGCCAATCCGTTTGGATCGGCCCCGGCAGGCATCCACCCGGAATGGTACTTCTTGTTCATGTTCCAGACACTTAAGTACCTGCCTTCGAAGGTTTTCTTTATTGACGGAGAACTTCTCGGCCTGATGCTTTTCGGGGTTGCGGGCGCCATCTGGGTGATCGTGCCATTCCTCGATTACAATGCGGGTGGCTTTGGGCGTGTTGCCCGCTTCTTTATTGGATTTGGGTTTTTCGCGCTGGGATACATCAT
>JAJXZM010000424.1 GCA_021780055.1 Acidobacteriota bacterium | reverse complement strand
GCTGTGCGCGGACAGAAAATCGACGTAGTCGCCAGCATCACGCTCCATTGCTTCCGGCTGCAGCGGTCCCATCAGCTCGGCAAAGCGCTTCATTGTTCGCTCGTCGCCCATTCGCCGCGGAAAGTCAAACAACGGCGGTCGTCCGGTTCGATAGAAGACGTTCGGCATCAGCACGGTGTAACCTTCTTCAGCCAGCCGCCGCGCCATGCCGCGATGCGCCGCGCGAATACCGCCGATGTCCGTCAAGTGAATCACGCCCGGCCGGGCCACCTCGCCTTCATGCCTGTAAAGGACTGCATCCGCAGTCCCGTCGTGCGTTGCAATCTCAATCTCTTCTTCGATCATTTCAATTCCCGGACGGCGCCCGTTTTCAGGTGACCTTGCGCCATCTGACCAATCCCAATTATTGAACTGATGGCCCCATGCATTTTGTTACGACGCATTATGTCACGCAGGGAGAGCACCCGCAATTACAAGCTGGAGAATCGAATTAGCTATAGTCGCGCCGCGGGGGCAAAGGCGCAGGCCGGTTTGTTGGGCCGGCGGCAAGCGGAATTTTGCCGCCTGGGCCTGGCACGCAGCCTTGCCCGGGAGGATGCTCAGGGCGAGTTGCCCGAATCCGCTGCAATCTGCGGTGACATTTTTTGGCTATGTTTTATTTTCAACAACATGGCCCGCTTCGTTTTTAGCTTCGTTTTCGGTTCGTTTTTTCCACAGGTATGTGTTTTCAATAACTTCCCAGCTTCGTTTTCCGGTTCGTTCCGGTTCGTTTTTCAGGCCATGCGCTTTGTTTTCAATAACTTCTCCGGTTCGTTTTTTAAAATAACATCTTTTTTGTCCCATTTGTCCCAAAACCGGAAACAAAGGCCACTTCTGTAACACAGGATTTGCCTCCGGTGGGCGCAGGTCTTGCCGCGAATCCGACATCCACGCCACAGGGCCGGTGAGTGAGCCCTACGCCTCAGCCCCGCCATTTTAGAGGCTAGCACAGTAGCGTAGATTTGTCAAGATGTTTCCGCCATGGCTGCCATTCAGCCCCGAATCTACCGCCATCCAGGGCCGCCGAGGGCAATGGGGACTTTTGAATTATGAGGGATGGACTGGAAACCCCATGTGACCGATTCCAGGTCCGATTGCAGTTAGCTTGCGCGATCTCACATCCCAAATTCCGGATTCCGAATTCCAGAGCCGGGAACCCATCACCCAGAACACTGAACTCAGAACTTCGAATTCATTCGTAACTCGTAATTTGTAATTGCGGCCAATCGTCGCCCGGAGATCAGCCTTCAGCTATCAGTTCCCAGCCCTTAAATCGCAAATCACCATTCGCAAATCGCAAATGGCGCGGTAAACGCGCCGCTACTCGTAGCGCAGCGCCACCATCGGATCGACCTTGGCCGCCCGCCGCGCAGGGATATAGCACGCCAGCAACGCCACGGCAATCAGGATGAGCGAGACGGCAACGAACGTCAGTGGATCTGTGGGCTTCACGCCGTACAACAAGCTCGACAAAAACCTTGTCAACGCCAGCGCTCCAGCGATGCCGATGGCTACGCCAATCAACGCCAGCTTCAACCCCTGACCGACGATCATCTTCAGCACATCCCGGCGCTCTGCCCCCAGCGCCATGCGGATGCCGATTTCGTGTGTCCGCTGCGCGACGGAATAGGAAATCACACCGTACAATCCAACGACGGTGAGGATGAGCGCCACGCCCGCAAACAGTCCAAGCAGGAGGGAGCTGAATCGCGGTCGTGAAACCGTTCCGCCGATGACCTGCGTCATCGGCTCGACAATGGTTACGCGCTGAGTGGAATCAACGTCGGCAACAGCTCGTCGCAAAGCTGCCAGATCTTCTGCACCACTCGCACGAATCACAAAGGTAGCTGATTCCATCCATTGCGCTTGTAGGTTAGCCGGAGCCTGAGTCACGGGAATGTAGACCGTGGGCTGCATGGGAACGTCGAGACCCATCACCCTGACATCTCCGACCACGCCAATGACCGTACGCGGAGGCTCAGTCAAGTCTGCGAAGCTTCGACCCTTATACATACCGACGACGATCTGGTCTCCAACGGGATTCTCGTTCCCCCACCACTTCCTCGCGAGCGACTCACTGATGAGGATAAGAGGCTGGGATGTGGCTGAATCCGCATCCATAAATGCCCGGCCGCGAAGCACAGGAACTCCCATCGTCGCAAAAAATCCAGGGCTCACGGTACGGAATTGCATCCCTCCGATACTTTCATCGGGGTGTCCCTCACGCTGCACCGGGATATTGAATTGGCTCGCCAGGGGCAGTTCATTGACGACGGCCGCGGACTTCACCCCTGGGATCGTCTGTATTCGCTGCATGACCGCTTGTTCGAAGTTCCAGACGTCCGCGACCGAAGAAGCGCGGGCTTTTTCGAAGGGCGTGACCAGGGCATAAAGGCCGCGCACATCAAATCCCGTAGGCTGCTGATAAAGGTTGTAAAGACTTTCGATGAGTAGCCCCGCACCCACCAGCATCAACAGTGAAATCGCGAATTCGGTGCTGACAATTACCCTGCGAACCCGTGTATGCGCACCGCCTGCCCTGCTCCAACCTTCTTTGAGAGTAGAGTTCACGTTGAACTTTGAAGCTTGAAAGAAAGAGGCAAGTCCGAAGCTAATACTCGAGGCAAAGGCAATGAGGAGAGTGAAGACCAGCACAGGAGGGTCAAGCGAGATGTGGTCCGTGGCGGGCAGATTCCACGGGATGGAGGTCACGAGCGTTCGAAGCATCCAGAAAGCCGCCAAAAGGCCCGCCGCCCCGCCTCCGGCAGCCAGCAAGACACTTTCCACAAGAAATTGCCTCAACAGCCGAAGGCGGGTCGCACCAAGCGCCAAACGAACTCCAATTTCCTTCTGCCTGGATGCAGACCGCGCCAGAAGCAGGCTCGCAACATTTGCGCAGGCAATGAGGAGGAGGAATCCGACCGCTCCAAAGAGCATAAGCAGACTGAGTCGATAATCTCCAGTCAGATATTCTTGGTAGGGGATCAGCGCCATTCCCATCTCGTCGCGGTGCGAGCCGTACACGCGGGCAAATTCCTTGAACTCGACGGCCATTTCCGCCTGCGCCTTGCTGAGTGTAACGCCTGGCTTGAGGCGTGCCATGGCAGATGTGTTGGAACCAAGATCGGCGGCGCCGCCAGTAAATCTGAGAGGGATAAAGGCTTGGGCGGAGTCAACGAACTGGAATCCCCCCGGCAGAACACCGATGACCGTGAAGCTCTTGTCCGCCATTTTTATTTGGTGACCAACAATATTAGGGTCAGAGTTAAAGGTGCTCCTCCATAGAGCGTGCGTCAGGATTACGGCTTCGGGCCCGCCGGGGCGTTCCTCTTCCTGTTCGAAATTCCTGCCTAGCATTGGGCTGACAGCCAGCGCGGGAAGAAAACCTTGCGTCACGGATAGTGTCCTAACCCATTGGACGTTTTTCCCATTCTGCAGCTTGGCCGTGGTAGGACCGCGGAAGGCGCCGGTGGATTTAAAAACCGTGCTGTGATCGCGGTAAAATTTGAACTGGTCTGCCGTCAAATCAGTACCGCTTCCTGGCCAGGCGAGCCGCACGAGTTGTTGCGGCTGCGAATAAGGCAATGGTCGGAGCAGTACACCGTAAATGACGCTGAAAATCGCTGTGTTCGCACCAATGCCGAGAGCAAGAGTGAGAATTGCGACCGCTGTGAAGCCGGGGTTGCGGCGAAGCTGGCGGAGGCCGTAGCGAATATCCTGAATAAGTTCTTCGATGATGCGGATGCTCCAACGCTCGCGACATTCTTCTTTCATGCTGCTGACGTTGCCAAACTGCCGCAGCGCCGCGTAGCGGGCTTCTTTTGCGTCCATCCCTATGCGCAAGTTCTCCTCAGTGAGCATTTCGAGGTGGGCTTGCACGTCTTCATCAAGCTGTTGTTCCAGCTTCGCCTTGCGGAATAGACCAGTTAACTTTGAGAAAAGTACCCGTAGACGAGTCATCTCATCCTCCGCTCGCTATGGTCAGCAAGAGCCGCAGGCCACAAGGGCCTGCGCTACAGAGGCTACCCGCTGGGCAGCCGGGCGGCGTCAAGCTCCCTGGTTGCCAGCCATCAGGCGCGCGATGACGGCGGTCATCCGTTCCCAATTCTCGGCCTCCTTCTTCAACTGCCGGCGGCCGGCAGCAGTCAATGAATAGAACCGGGCGCGGCGGTTATTTTCGGAAACGCCAGCCTTGGACGCAATCCAACCCTTCTGCTGAAGGCGCAGCAGCGCCGGGTAGAGCGTGCCCTGGTTCAGTTGAAGCAGGTTCTCGGACACCTGCTCAATGCGCCGGGCGATGCCGAAGCCGTGCATCGGCCCCATGGTTTCCAGCGTTTTCAGGACCATCAGATCCAACGTTCCCTGCAAAACTCCAGCCTTATCGTTACCCATTCCAAGCTCTCCTATAGAATGCCAACAGGAAGAAAAATACACCCGGACCTGTTGATTGTCAACAGGAAAGGCACCAACAGTGCCTGTTGGATCGCGGGCCGCGAGGGATTTTCTGAAACCCGGTCAGCGTTCGCAGCATCAAAGAACTTATGAGCAGCATGCGCTCGAGCTTTTTGAGCCTTTTGATTGCATTCCTGGCCGCCACTACGTTGACACTGCCGGCCCGCGCGGGCATTTATGGCGAGATAACATTGAGCGCGGCTGCAGAGCAATCGGGCGCGGGCCACGCAGATTTCAAAGCCAGTCGCCTGCCGGTTCCGGCCCAAACGCCGCTCTGCCATCTGCGGTGCCGCGGGTTTGTCGCCAACGTACCGGACGCGCCTCCGCAACAGCATGCGGGCACGATTGCCGCGGTTGAAATTTTCGCTGCGAGGACCCTGCCGGCTGCGACTGAAGCGGCAATTAATCCGACTGCAATCTCTCCACCCGACAGTTCCCCGCCCCGTTTCACCGTCCTGCGGCTCTGATTTTCATCAAGGTAATTTCCACTTAATTGCGATGTCCGGCCATCCCAGGCAGATGCGCAACGGCGGAGTGTGCCATGCGCACGGCATGGAACCGGCCCGGGCTCACACAGGAAACGTGTTCGATACAAAATTCGTAAAGATCGGAGATGCTATGTTCAAGAAGTACGAAGAATTTCATTACAAGGCCACCGGACGCCGCAGTCGGCGCCGTTTGGGGTTTGCCGCTGCTCTGCTATTCCTCGGCGCGGCGTGGCTGGCAGGGCCCAATGCCGCCATTGCGCAAGTGAGCGGCACGCCACAGGATGCCATTTCAGCAGAATTTCCTTACCAGTACTTTCCGCAAAATCTTCCTGCCGCCGGCATTGCCAGGTACTATCCCCAAACATGGACGACCTATGCCTCAAACCAGGGACGCAACGCAGTTTTCGGCCTGCCGGAAGGAGCCCCGGCGAATTTGCGGAAGGGTGTGAACTGGAAGTTCGCAGGGGCGGGAGCCGTTCCGTTGGACGGCCCGCCCATCAACGACAGCATCATCACCACGGCTTACGGAGTGGGGATGCCGGTGGGCGTGTCAGTAGTGAAAGGCATCACTTACGTGGGCAGCGACAACGGTTACACCTACGCGTTGAACGCCGTGACCGGCAGGCTGATCTGGGCGCACTACGGCTGGAACATGACAATGAGCAATCCGCTGGTGGTCGGCGGGCGCGTGTACGTCTCAACAGGCAGCGCCTACTTCAACTACTCCAACACCATGCTTTACTTGAACGGGAAGAGGCCGACGCGCGGCCCGGGACTCAACTCGATGTACGCGCTCGACGCCCGTACCGGCAAGGAGATCTGGGTCTATCATTTTCCTGGCGAGGCCATGCCGACCGCTGCGTACGAAAACGGATTCCTCTACATCGGGACCGGAGATGGGCACGTCTATAAATTGAACGCGGCCACCGGCAAACCGGCGTGGATCTCGGACATCGTTTCGTTCGTCAGCATGTCATCGCCTGTACTTAATGACAAATATCTGTTCGTCGGCGGAACACACCCGAACTTCTTCTACGCTCTGGACAAGAAAACCGGCAAAGTCGCCTGGAAAATCACGCTGCCACACCTGGTGGCAACCGGGATGGGCGACTGCACGCCCGCCTACGCCGACGGCCTGGTGGTGCAGGAAGCCACTGTCGAAACCGGCGACCCTGCAAGACCCGTGGCCAACGTGTTGCTTGCGCTCGACGCAGAAACGGGAAGAATCGTCTGGCAGCACCGCTTCGATAAAGGTCCCGTGCCGCCAGCCATGAAGACAGCCACTCCGATGATCGCCGGCGGCAAGGTTTTTGAAGGCAGTCCCGTGACCGGCAACTACTACGCCTTCGACCTGAAGACCGGCCGGGAACTGTGGAAGGTACACCTGGGAGCGCAAATTCGTGCTGGCGGTGCCGTTGCGAATGGCGTGGTCTACGTGCCTTACAAGTCGGGTGATATTGCCGCCATCCGGGTTGCCGACGGCTCTCTGATCGGGAACAAACACATTGGGGGAGCATTTGGGCCCTCGTCACCGGTGATCGTGGGGGGAACGCTCTACGTCACCAACATCTTCGGCTACGTCCTGGCGATGCCTGTTTCAGGGATTCCAGGACCCGCAGTCACCTCGCGGTAAA
>JAJXZM010000408.1 GCA_021780055.1 Acidobacteriota bacterium | reverse complement strand
ACCGCCCGGCAACGTGGTTATCGCGTATTTACCGAAGTCAGCCCCGCGAATGCCGTCGCCGCCGCAGACTCGGCTGCTGCGAGCGCGCTTGCAGGCATCATTGTGGAGAGAGACTCCAACGGACCCGGCCAGGGACAGGTGGGGGCGCTGATCTTGCGATTGCAGAAGTCGCACCCGGGCCTTTCAATTCTGGAACTCGACCCTGGAGGCAAGCAGCCCCAGATTCGGGGAGGTATGGTCGTCAAGAGAAACGGAGTGCTGGCGGTTTCTTCCCCAACCCTGCAACCGTGGGTTGATTCGAATGTGGCGCTGGCAAGATTTGAACAAGCCCATCAGCCTGGCCAGCCGCCGCTCTACAGTTTCCAATGGGATTTGACCGACCCACTGGAGCAGCAGGAAGGTCCCCGTGCAGCGGACTATGAGCTTGCCATCGCAGAGGCCGGCGCCATGCGTGCCGACGTGATCCTTCCGATTCACCCGACCCTGCAAAAGGCACTGGCAAAAGGGGACAAGGACGCATGGCAGGAATGGGACCACGTAAAGACCTATCTGAAATTCTATTTGGAAGAGGACACCCAGCCGTCAGATCCGCTGGCTGATGTCGCGCTTATCGCAAATAATTACGCCGATACCTATGAAGCGATGAACCTGATTTCAAGGCATAACATTCCGTTCCGTGTCCTTCGCCCCAGCGATGTAACGGCAGCGCGGCTGGCGCGGTCTCAGTTGGCCATCATGTTTACACCTCCAGCGGCTGATGCAGCGCGCGCCCTCCAGGAGTTTTCCTCGGCAGGAGGCACGGTCATCCTTGTGGCCCAACACGGGCCATTCCCGTGGGATTCATTACCTGCTGTAAAAACGAGTGACGGGCCCCGCTATAAGGTCGGGCGCGGCGCGATTCTCGAATTGACCGAACCTGTCGGCGATCCCGATGCGTTTGCGGTGCAGGTCCGTGACCTTCTGCACAGGCAGGGTCCTTTGATCTACCTCTGGAATGCCGTCACGACGCTGGTTTTTGTTTATGCGGCTCCCCAGGCGGGCGGCGTGACTTTGGAGCTGGTCAACTACGCGCAGGAACCTCACCAGGTCCAGGTGCGCGTCAAAGGGTCTTTTCCGAAGGTTCGTTATGAAACTCCGGCGCACGGGTTTTATCCCGCAGTCACGCCCGAGCTCGAAAACGGATTCACCCAGTTTGTTGTTTCCCACCTTGAAATCGGGGCGCGGGTGTCCCTGGACTCCGAGAGCGGGCGGCCCAAATAGTGGCAGCGCTTCTACGATGGCACAACCGGCCTGTCGCCAGGCAAGACGGTGTGGACGCCCTACGGCGTCTCAATCGCACTCCGGCGTTCGTTGACCGCCCCTTGGGGTTCAGCTAGAATCGTAATCATTGGAAGCCTGAGGGGGTGGCCTGTGAGGCCCGCGTTGATCAAACGAATCCTTAATTTTAGATTCCGAACACGCCTGGTACTGGTAATGTTTTTTATTACTGCCAGCACCAGCGCCATCCTCATGGTGGCCTACATCCAGCACAACCGTCGCATCAAAGCCTACGTAGCAGGCCAGACATCCGACCTGCTTGAAATCATCCAGATGACCCAGGCCACCATGTCTCCGAAGCTGGACCTGCGGCAGGCGCTAGGCGAATACCAGGCCAAACTGAAAAATGCGGGCCTTTCGTCGATCAAGGTGCTATCTTCCACAGGCGAAGTCGTGGCAAGCACGAATCCTCACCAGATTGGGAAGAAGGTCAAGCTGCGAAGGCGGCAGGCCAGGGCCAAAGAGGGTCCCATCCAGATTACGGCCCAACTTCGCGATATTGACACCGACACGCAAGCCGGGCAGCAGCACTACGACATCACCTTCCCCATTATTCAGGGCGAAAAGGTGATGGGCTACGTCCAGGTGGGCGGTGAAATGGATGAAGTGGGGGCCATGCTCAACCACGTTTATTTCTTGTGGCTGGTCTGGATCCTGGTGACGATGATTGCCGGCATGTTCGCGATTGTCTACCTGACCTTCCGCTTTACCCGGCCGATCGACCAGTTGGTGGAGGGCGCGAACCAAGTGGCGCAGGGGAACCTCTACGTTTCGATTCCTGAAGCCAGCTCGGATGAGATGGGCCTGCTGGCCCGCACATTCAACCAGATGGCGGAACGCTTGCGCGACGCCCGTGAACTCCAAAAGCGGCTGAACGAGGCGGAGAAATCGTCACTGCTCGGTCATTTTGCTTCAACCGTCGCGCACGAGGTCCGAAACTCTTTGAACTTTCTGAACCTGAGCATCGACCAGATTCGGGCCAAACGCCTGGCGATGGATGAAACACCGGGCCGGGAACTGCTTAACGGCCTCGCTAACATGAAAGAGGAGATCACCCGGCTGAATCGTCTGGTTAATGACTTCCTGGCTGTGGGAAGGGAGACGCCCCCGAAGATCGCGCCGTGCGATCTGCAGGTCGTCATCGAACAGGCGGTCGGTCTGGTTGAAAAACAAGCCAAGGCTCAGGACATCACGATTACATCCAGCTTTCCTCTTGATCTGCCCCTAATCAAGGCGGACGGCGGCCAGCTCAATACCTGTTTCCTGAATATTCTGACCAACTCCGTGCAGGCCATGCCGCACGGCGGCTCGATCTACATTGAGGCCCAACAATTGGCGGACGGCGACGGCGGGCCGTGGCTGCAAGTGCGGTTTCGCGACACTGGCCCGGGAATTCCTGAGGCAGACCGGGAGAAGATCTTCACTCCCTATTTTTCCACCAAGGTTACTGGGTTCGGTTTGGGTCTGGCGATCACTCGAAAGATCGTCGAGGACCACGGCGGCCGAGTCTTTGTTTCGCGCAAGGACGCCCCTGGCACGGAGATGGTTGTGGAATTACGGCTGTCCGGGCCAGCAGTGGCGCGTACACCCGCTCTGGCCGGCTCGACAGTTGCGTGAGGACTTCGCTTTATGCCTCAAGGTTCGATTCTGGTTGTGGATGATGAACAGCGGCAGCGCGAAATATATCGTGACATTTTGCTGGATGAGGGTTATGAGACCGTCACGGTGCCAAGCGGCGAAGCAGCACTCCGCCTTGTCGCGCAGAGGCGGTTCGATCTTGTACTGACGGACCTGAACCTGACCGGCATGACCGGCATTGACCTGCTTAGTGAAATCCTGCAGACCGACCCCACCGTCGCGATTGTCCTGATCACAGGTTATCCTTCCATCGAGTCGGCCATTGACGCCACAAAGCGCGGCGTTTATCAATACCTGGAAAAGCCAGTTGACCGCTCGAGACTGCTCGAAGTGGTGAACGACGCCTTTGGGCGCCTGGCGTCGCTGAAGCGGACCATCATCGGAGAATCTCCGGCCATCAAGGAAATGATCCGGATGATTCTGAAAGTCGCTCCCACCTTGCACACGGTGCTGATCCTTGGTGAGAGCGGCACGGGAAAGGAACTGGTGGCCCGGGAGATTCACAAGCACAGCCCGCGCCATCAACAGCCTTTCCTTGCGGTCAATTGCGCCTCGCTGACCGAAACGCTGCTGGAAAGTGAACTATTCGGCCACGAAAAGGGCGCTTTCACGGATGCTTATCAGCAGAAGAAGGGGCTGTTCGAGCGGGCCGACCATTCCACGCTTTTCCTTGACGAAATCGGCGACACCAGCCTGGCCATGCAGGCCAAGATCCTGCGGGCGCTCCAGGAGCGGGAAATTATGCGCGTCGGCGGCACGGAGTCCATCAAGGTGGACGTCCGGATTATCGCGGCCACCAACCGGAACCTGGACCAGTTGATGCGTGAAGGCAAGTTCCGGGAGGATCTTTATTACCGGCTCAAAGTGATTCCGATTGTTTGCCCGCCCTTGCGCGGACGCCGCGGGGACATCGAAGAATTGTCGCTGCATTTCATGCGCAAGGCAGGACTGGCGTCGGGACGTGAAGTCAGCGGGATTTCTCCCGCCGCGTTGAATGCGTTGGAAGGTTATCAATGGCCTGGAAACGTGCGGCAGCTTGAATGGGCAATCGAACGTGCGGTCGTGCTGGGAGAAACCGACCAGGTGGAATTGCAGGACCTGCCGCCGGAGATTCTGCAGACCGGCGAAGAAACAAGCATTGCTGAGGTTCCCGCACCGGCTGTGCCGTTCACCCCCACGCGGCTGACGCCCGTGATTCCTGAAACATCGTGGGAAGAGCATGAGAAAGCCAAGATCGTGGAAGCCTTGCAGCGGACCAACGGCAACATCACCCGCGCCGCCCAGTTACTTGGAATGACTTTCCGCACGCTTCAATACCGGCTGGAAAAGTTCGGTATCAGGAAGCAGTAATCCCTGTTTGCGTGGCGCGCTCCTGACCTTGGTTGCGCAACTACCTTCCGGTACGGCAAACTATTTTTGCCTCCTTTAAATCCTCCAAATCAGTAAATTCTTTTCTCAACCCATCACTCCATTTTGCCGAACTTAAAAGTGACTAATCATGGCCACCACATTAGGGCCAAATCGAAGACAGCCGGCAAAGTTTGTGAAGCGGTCGCCGGGCCTGATGGAGTGCGGAAGTGCGAATACTTGTTGCGGAAGATGATCAGCCTGTCGCCAGTTTCTTGAAAAAAGGGTTGGAAGCCGAGCATTACGCCGTGGACATTGTTCCCGATGGAGAGGAAGCCCTGTACATGGCCGAAGAATACGATTACGACCTTGTGTTGCTTGACCTGATCCTGCCGAAAATGGACGGCCTTCAAGTGTTGCGGCAGATCAGGAATCGCAAGAAGAACCTGCCCGTGCTGGTTCTGACGGGACGCGCGCGGATTGAGGACCGCGTCAAAGGGCTGGACCTCGGGGCGGACGATTACATGGTGAAGCCCTTTGCCTTTCGCGAACTCACCGCACGGGTGCGGGCGCTGCTAAGGCGCGGGGACGTTCCTGGCGTTTTCAAGCTTCAAGTTGATGACCTTGAAATGAACCTTGTGGAACGGATTGTTCGACGCGGTGAAAGAGCAATCGAACTGACTCCCAAGGAATTTGCGCTGCTTGAATATTTGATGAGGAACCAGGGCCGCGCGGTTTCCCGACCCATGATCATCGAACATGTCTGGAATTTCTCTTTTGACACCATGACGAATGTCGTGGACGTTTACATCAATTACCTGCGCAAGAAGGTGGACGGAGGGGCTGAGAAAAAGCTGATCCAGACCGTCCGCGGCGTCGGCTATCGCATTGGAAGCTCCCAATAACAAGCTGATGGATTGTTCTGGCATCCGGATGATTCCTATGCAAGACCCTACGATGAGGGACCGGGCGAATGGACCAGAAACCGGCACGGCTGACCTTTTGGAGGTCCTCAGGTTTCTGGCCCACAAGCTGAGCCAGCCCTTGACTTCGCTGCGCGGGTCGATAGAAGTTGCCCTGATGGGCGAGTCAGATGAAGCGGAATTCCGGCGGGTCCTGACTCTTTCTCTGCACGAATCTCAACGCATAGCCGAAACCCTGGAAGCCTTTCGGGATGTGCTGGATATTGAAGGTCCTGCGGAGGGCATCCAGAGGGTATCCTGGACGCAATGTGTCGAGCAGTTGCTGGAGACGGCTGCTCTCGTTGACCAGAGCAATCTACCGCAGCTTGCCGGCAACCTGAAGGGTGAGGTGTGGGTCATGGCCAGTCCCCCTCACCTGACTGTGGCGACCAGGCGGCTGATCAACTCGGCCGTCAGGGCGGCACAGTGCAAACGTAAGATTCGCATCGAGCTTTCGGCGACTGATGACGCAGCTTGCCTGTCGGTTTTTGAAGAGAGTCCGCATCCGGCAGCAGAAAGCGCGAGAAATTCCCCGACAGCTTTCGACCCGGGGACGACGCTGCTGGCAGGGATTGATAAGTTGCTTGTCCAGCGAGCCGTGGAGCGCCAGGGTGGCTGGTTAAAAATAAGAAAACTGTCAGCTACCTGCCGTTGCTACGAACTGAATCTCCCGCTGCCGCCTTCTGAAGCTTTCGGTAATATCCATACCTGACACGTCAATGTTGACATTTCTGCAATCCCCCTCCGTCAACCGCAACCTTCCTATTAGCGACAGATCGTCCTGCTCGAATCGGCCCGTAACCATCCTGAATTCTTGATCTTGGCGATTTTCAATGCGATGTCTTTCCGGGTTATCCCCCAGATGTAATTGGATGAGGAAACTCGATGTCCGACATGAACAGAAAATTCTAATGTTTATCTAATCTTCATTTAATCAGCAATTAGTAAAAACACACATAGAGATGATGATCTGTCTCTTGCTGGGTACGGGTCCATATCCAGTTCTCACTGTAGAGAAAGGAGCGTCTCGTGGGCATAATTCCCGCTACGGCCCGAACGCAGTTAAAGAGTTTCGAATTAAGTGAACGTAATCAGTTGGTAATGGAGCAGCTTCCGCAGGTCCGCTATATCGCCCAGAAAATCCACGCAAGGCTTCCACATCATATCCCGCTGGAAGATCTGGTTAACACGGGGGTCCTTGGTTTGATCGAAGCCCTTGCCAAATTTGACCCAAGGAGGAATGTTCAGTTGCAATCTTATGCTCGCTATCGCATTCAGGGGGCAATCCTGGATAGCCTGCGCGAGCAGGACTGGAGCCCGCGCCTGCTGCGGCAAAAAGAGCGGCAGCTTGAAACCGAGCGGGAG
>JAJXZM010000102.1 GCA_021780055.1 Acidobacteriota bacterium | reverse complement strand
TCCGCAATGAACAACTTCCCTGCCTCAACTGCGGTGGCTCCGCGGTCTTAACGCCGGACTTGGAGAGGGCACAAATAAACCCCGGCCATTTGGTTAACCAATAAACTTCTGCGCAATGGGATAACGGCGTCCCATTCCAAACGCCTTGGCCGTCACTTTGAGCGCGGGAGCGGCTTGTTGGCGCTTGTATTCGGCGCGAGTCACCCGACGCATGACATCCTCGACCAGGGAGAGATCAATCTTATACTTTGTCGCAATGTCTTTGGCGCACAACCGCTCCTCGATGATGCTCTTCAGAATCACGTCCAGAGTTTCGTAGGGCGGCAGCGTGTCCTGGTCGGTCTGGTTCGCCCTCAGTTCGGCGGAGGGCGCCTTTTCCAGGCAGGAGCGCGGAATGCGTTCTTTCGCGCGGTTGAGGAAACGCGCCAGCTCATAGACTGTGGTCTTAGGAAGGTCGGCAATCACGGACAATCCACCGGCCATGTCGCCATAGAGCGTACAATAACCGACCGCAAGTTCCGACTTGTTGCCGGTGCTCAAAACCATTGCGCCAAGTTTGTTCGAAAGAGCCATCAGAATATTTCCGCGAATGCGAGCCTGAATGTTCTCTTCCGTCACGTCAGCCGTCCGACCTTTGAACGACGGCGCCAGAGTTTGAAGATAATTTTCATAGATGGATGAAATGGGAATGACGCGAAAGTCGATCGCGAGACGTTTGGCCAGTTCCTCGGCGTCGGTCAGGCTGGCGGGTGAAGAGTATGGGCCTGGCATGGCGATGGCATGCACATTTTCCGGACCAAGTGCGTCGGCCGCAAGCGTCGCAACCACGGCTGAATCTATTCCTCCGCTGAGTCCGACGATCGCTTCTTTAAAGCCACATTTTCGCATGTAATCGCGTGTGCCGAGAAGGAGGGCCTTATAAACGGCCTCGATTTCAGACGCCGGGGCCTGGTGAATATCGGCCGCCGTACCCGCGGTGTCAAAAACGACCAGGTCCTCCTCAAACGATTTGGCACGCGCGATCAGGCCTCCGCCCGAGGCAAACGCCAGGCTTGACCCGTCAAGGACAAGCTGGTCGTTGCCTCCCACGTGGTTGACGTAGGCGACGGGGATTTTCTGCTCCACTGCAATGGTTCTCAACATGTCGTAGCGAAACTGAATTTTCTCCATGTTGTAGGGAGAAGAAGCAATGTTCAGCAACACTCTGGCCCCCGCTTGCTTGATCTCCTCTACCGGATCCCGCGAGTAGAGCCGCTTCCGCCAGAAGTTCTTGTCGTTCCAGATGTCTTCGCAAATCGTGACTCCGATCCGCACACCCTCGAGCTCAAAAATTCCGATCGCGCTTCCGGGTTCGAAATAACGCGATTCATCAAACACATCGTAGAACGGCAGGAGGATTTTGACATAGTCCAGCAATATCTTGCCGCGATAGACAATTGCCGCAGCATTGGACACCGGCTTGCCCGTCTGGACACGAGATGCGCGGACATAGCCGATGAGTGCAGGAATCTCCGGCAGAAGGTGACTCAGGCGTGAAAGCTCAGCCTCCGAACGCTCGATAAAGTCCTGCCTTTCGACCAGATCGCGCGGTGGGTATCCGCAAACAGCCATTTCCGGAAAAATCACCAGATCGGCCTTGCGATCCAAGGCCATCCTGGCGTATTGCAGGATTTTCGAAACGTTTCCTTCAAAGTCTCCGACCGTTGTATTAATTTGCGCCAGCGCGATTTTCATAACTCAAGTGCGAAAGCCGTTACCCCTCTCTGGTAAATAAAGTTCCAATTATACTGAAGCTGGGGTACAGAATCAGCTTCCCGATATGGATTGCGGTTTCCGCGCCACCAGCGATGCGACTCCCTGCCCTGTCCAGACTTCGCGATAAAAGATGATTTCCCAGTCCCCGAAGGCGTGCAGCAATTCGTTCCGCGCGAGCAGATGCGCCATGCTCAGCGGCTTGCGGCCATACTTCAAGTGTTCAAGGGTGTAGGTCTCGTAGAGCAATAGCCCTCCAGGCCGGAGAGCTGCGCGAAGGGTGGGGTACAATTGCGGGTCACGGTACTTAAAGCAGATCACCACTGAGAACGCGTTGTGCGGCAGGGAGAAGCGAGTCAAGTCCACCTGAACAAATGAGGCCTTCAGTTTTGACCGTGCTGCGGCTTCCCTGCCCGCTGCCAGTGCTTTCATTGAGAGATCAAATCCTGTTGAAGTGAGGCCGTGCTGGGCCATGTACAGAGTGTTTTGGCCATAGCCGCATGCCACATCCAGCGCCAGCCCGCTGTGAGGGAGAAGCTGGCCGAACCGGACAAGCAATGCACCTGGCCGCGCGGTGGCACACGCATCGCTCAGCTTTTTTTGCGAGACGGTTCCTGATGTGGGGAAGGAAGACATGGGGAGCGACGCGCCTGCCTCGCATAGAGGCAGGCGTCCGCTGAAAGTTTTGGTTATGTGCTAAAGGAGCTACCGCATCCGCAAGTCGTTTTCACATTGGGGTTATCGAACTTGAAGCCCGACCCTTCCAGGCTTTCCACAAAGTCAATTTTGGTCCCATTCAGATACATCAGGGATGCCTGGTCAACAAAAACCTTCAGCCCGTCAAACTCATAGATCTTATCGACCGCGTTCGTCTGGGTCTCAAAGTTCATCTGGTATGAAAACCCGGAACAGCCTCCGCCCACAACGGAGACTCGAAGTCCCGCAGGCGTCGGTGTCTGCTGCCCAAGAATTTCTTTCACCTTGTCGACCGCGTGCGGCGTCAGTTCAATAGCCATTCTTCACTCCTTTGGCCTGTCGAATATTGGATCTTGGACTATCAAATCACTCTTTATTAACCTAGCAAAGGAACCGCCAAAAATCAAGTTCCCGCGCTGCCGGAACTCATGTGGAGGTGGACTCATCTCTCCTTAGCGGCGATAATAGAGTTTTGCAGGTGCCGGGGTGCGGTGTGACTCAGCATGGGGTGAGTATCCAAGTAGCTTATCGAGAATTTTGGAACGTGGCCTTGGGCAGGCCGCATGAGAACTCCTACGATGAGTTTGCCGCCGTTGCTGGCACGGCATTGTGACCATTTCTTATTCCGGGGGAGCGTGTTGAAAGTTATGAGACAGTCATTTTTGCGGGCCGTATACCACAGCATGGTTCTTGCATTGGTGTTCTTTTTTGCCGCGCCCCTTTACGCCCAGTATGCCGGACAGGATGCGCTGGCAGCCTTTCCCGCTGACACGCAGCAAATGGCGTACACGAATCTGGCAACGCTTCGCGGCGTTCCGCAATATCCCTTGATTGAAGCCCATCTGTTGAGCCCGCAACTGCGCAATCTTGAAACGCTGTTGAGAGCGGCCGGGGTTGACCCTGATAAGGACGTTAACGAACTTGTCCTGGGCTGGCGGGGCCAGGCGCAGGACACCACCCGTTTTTTTGGACTGGCCGAAGGTTCTTTTGACCCTGACCAGATCCACGACTTTTTTGCCAACAATCGGATGATGATCCAACGGTACGGCGGCTATGACTTGTACGCTTTTGGTTCCGGCTCTGCCCGGACCGACATGTTTTTCACGTTTATTGACAGTTCCACCGCAGAATTCGGACGCCTGGATGACCTCAAAGCTTTGATTGACGTCCGCAATGCCGGGAAGCCTGCGCTCAGCTCCAATGAAGACTTTCGCCGCTGGGAGGGCGATCTGGACGGGATTTCTCCGCAATGGGGGATCTCCACGGGCCAGGCCGCAGCCAATCAGGCTATTCCATGGCTGACTCAGGGCAAGAATATCCAGGTGGACCCCAGCGCGCTCTTCGGCGCAGTCAAGGCAGTGCTTTATCGCGTGGACTGGGGCAGCCAGGTGATGGCACATCTTTCGATCTACTGCCAGAACGCGGAAGCCGCAAACGGATTCAGCCAGCTTCTAACTCTGCTTCGCAGTGCTCCGCCGGCAATGACCAAAAATATATCGCCTGCGCTTTCGCAGGTCCTGCAGAACCTGAATGTTCAGGTGGACGGCTCAAAATTGACGCTGGTTGCCTCAACATCCATCAACGAACTCACACAACTTCTAAACGCCCCGGAGTCAACGCCGGGCCAGCAGTAATTTCTTTGCACTAAATTCAAACCTGAAGTTCCCGAAGGGAAAAATATGAATACTAAAGTGACCCTCATTCCCGGGGACGGTATCGGTCCCGAAGTTTCCAAAGCCACCTTGCGATTGCTTGACGCCGCAGGAGCCCAAATCGACTGGATTGAAATGGCCGCCACGCCCGTGGTGGGCAGGCGCAAGGGCGAAACCGAAATGAACCCCATTGTGGAATCCATCCGCAAGACACATGTGGCTCTGAAAGGACCGATTACGACGCCTGTCGGCACCGGCCACCGGAGCATCAACGTGGCCCTGCGCAAGGCGCTTGATCTCTATGCCAACTTGCGGCCGGTAACGCACCTGCCCGGCATCAAGACGCCGTTTGAGCAGGTTGATCTGGTGATCGTTCGGGAGAATACCGAAGACCTCTACGCAGGCCTCGAGCACGAAGTCACGCCCGGTGTGGTTGAAAGCCTGAAGGTCATCACCGAGTACGCCTCCAAGCGCATTGCGCGCTTTGCATTCGACTACGCCCGCCGCATGGGCCGCAAAAAAGTCACGGCCATCCATAAGGCCAACATCATGAAACTTTCAGATGGCCTGTTCCTCCACTCCATCCGTGAAGTGGCCCGCGAGTACCCCGAGATTGAATTGAATGATTACATCATCGACAACTGCTGCATGCAGCTTGTAATGCGTCCGGAAAGGTTTGATGTCCTACTACTCGAAAATCTGTATGGCGATATTGTTTCCGACTTGTGCGCAGGACTGGTGGGCGGATTGGGGTTGGTCCCCGGTGCAAACATCGGCACGGATTGTTCCCTCTTCGAAGCGGTCCACGGCAGCGCTCCGGACATTGCCGGCAAACACCTTGCCAATCCAACAGCTATGATGCTCTCGGCAATCCTGATGATGCGATACATCGGTCAGACTGCAGTTGCGAACCGCGCGGAACGCGCCATCCACAAAGTTTACAGCCAAGGAAAATACCTCACGCACGATGTCGGCGGCAATACCACCACCGAGGAATTCACCACCGCCGTAGTAGGAGCGTTGGAATAATTGCGAGCATTATTTCTAGTTTACTCGCATTGGTACTCGCCATTATCGTAGTTCCCCGTCCCCGAGCAGCAGTCCCATTGCAGCTGCGCATAGTCTCCAGCTTGGACACAGCTCGCGCACTGTTGCAATGTCAGATCACATGCATAGCCCGTGCAGCAGGCTGAGTCGCTTGTGCACTGCATTTGCGTTCCGCTGCAACATGTCGGATCATCCTCCTGTTGATAATAGTCACCCGTGCCGCAATTATATCCCGTGCACCCGGTCCCACCGCCGCAGTTGTAATTCGAGAGAAAAGCGCTCTGAAAACCCGGGGAGGTATTATCTGGGCTCGAAATCGCGTCGATACTGACAGTTGGGTCATTACAACAATTTGCGCAAGGGCTCTCGTACTCTGTAAAGAATGACTTGATGCATTGGGACGCCGGCCACTGCGCATTGATGTGAGGAGGGCGTGGCAATAGCAAGACCAAACCCACAAACAGTGTTACAAGAAATAATCTAGCTCTTAGTCCCATATTGGCCTCCATTTACTCTGTGGGGCAGCCCGGGCTAATACAAGTGGTCAGAAGCCCGGCGGCCAGTACTGACGCGGGTTGCCAGGAAAATAGTCTGAAGGGAAATACTTCCATTTTCCACGGTGTACAGGGTCTGGCACCGAGTAACTGCC
This sequence comes from Acidobacteriota bacterium, assembly GCA_021780055.1. The sequence continues at coordinate 846 of JAJXZM010000102.1, read as the reverse complement.
TCCAGCATACCGCGTCCCGTCAACAAAGACACAATCCTGAACCGAGACGGCCATCTTGGTGACGTAATACAGCGGCATTGCCGTTTCGACGTACGCCTTGATCTTGTCAATATAGTCGCCAACATTGACGATTGTCTCTTGGCCCGGAGGGAGGTCAATGGACTTAAGGGACGGATCAACCGCAAGGGGCTTGCCAGTTCTACCGTCGAAGGCGTCCACGGCAGGTAGCCGGCCAAGTCGGAGCTGGTAGATCCAGACGGGCTGAGTTCTACCGTTTCCGGTCTCGGGGAAGCGTAGGGCGATTGTAGCGCTCGCAACTGTCTTGTTGGTCCGATTCTTTATAAAAAGCGTCATATCGTTAATCCAGCCACTGCTTGCCTCGAATGGCCTTGCGTTCAAAATCAGATTGGGGTTTGCTGCCTGCTGCTTTGCAGACATGGGCGTGCCGAGTATCATCTCCTTATTGCCCATGGTGACCCTGGTGATATAAAGGGGCGACATCGGGCCCCCCGCCATGACGACCAGGGTCTTGAAGCCCACCACACTGGCTTGTGAGCTCGCAGCCCGCGCCGGCGAGGGAAATGCTTCTAAAGGCTGGTGGCCGTTCTCACCCGCAAAACCCGGTGCCAAGGTCACTACTGAGAAAATGACAGCCAATATAACCTCACGCGTTTTTATCATAATCGATACCCTCCAATTCTTGTCCAACGTCATACGATGGCATTGGGGCTCTACGGACGGCCATCGATAGTTTGCCCCGAGGGAAGATTCTGGCCAGGCGTAGAAGTTGAAATACTCGAGAGGGCGTCGAAAACCTCCCCCTGCTGTTTCGCCTGAAGTTCCCCC
>JAJXZM010000284.1 GCA_021780055.1 Acidobacteriota bacterium | reverse complement strand
AGCTTGACCATCGCCCAAGGCGAGGTTGTCGGGCTGCTGGGTCCGAACGGCGCGGGCAAGACAACCACGTTTTACATTATTGTCGGCCTGATCAGCCCGGATTCCGGCCAGGTAACCCTGGACGAAACGGACATTACGGCGTATCCCATGTATCTGAGGGCAAGGAGCGGTATCAGCTACTTGCCGCAGGAACCGTCGATCTTTCGCAAGATGAGGGTGGAAGAGAACATCCTTGCCGTTCTAGAAACGCTTCCGCTGACGGCCCACGAACGGCGCGAGCGGCTGGAGGAGTTGCTCGAGAACCTTGGGTTGCAGCAGGTCCGGCGGAGCCACGGGTATCTGCTTTCCGGCGGTGAAAGGCGGCGGGTGGAAATTGCGCGTTCCCTCGTAATCTCGCCATCGTTTATACTTTTAGATGAGCCGTTTTCCGGGATTGACCCTTTGACCGTGCTGGACATCCAGGAAATCATCGTCCGGCTGAAGGAAAGCGGCATTGGGGTATTGATCACAGATCACAACGTACGCGAGACCTTGCGAGTTACGGACCGTGCGTACATCATCAACAACGGAAGGATTTTCCGGGCCGGCTCGCCCGAGGAACTAGGGAACGACTCGGAAGTGAAGAGGATTTATCTCGGCGATAATTTTAGACTGGTAGTCTGATGGGTGGAACTCAACCAAGAATCGGTCTGACCCTCAAGGTTGCGCAGAAGCAGATCCTGACGCCCGGCCTTGTCCAGATGGTCAGCGTGCTGGCGCTGAACAGGCTGGAACTGCGCGAGATGATTAATGAGGAGATGATCGCCAATCCCGTCCTCGAAGAAGTGCCGGAGGACGCACCCACGGTTGAAGAGGTCTCGCTCAAAGCTGACTCTAATGGAACGGGCGAACTCGTTCCTGGTGAGGGCCAGACCGAAAACGGGAACCGCGATTCCTTCGAGGAGATTGATTTCGGATCATTTTTCCGGGACTACCTTGATCCGGGATTCAAAGCGCCGGCGGGCGAAGTTTATGAAAAGACCTCGTTCGAGAACTTCCTGTCTCAGCCCTCGTCCCTGGCCGATCATCTGGATTGGCAGTTAAGCGTTTCCAAGTCTTCCGAGGCGGTGCGCAGCGCCGCGGAATCGATTATCGGCAACCTGAACGAGGATGGATACCTGAGCACAACCCTGGAAGAGATCACCCGGACCGGAGGTCACGAGCAGGCCGATGTCGAGTCGGCGCTGGCCATGGTTCAGGAGTTTGATCCCCTTGGAGTAGCGGCCCGGGACGTGCGCGAATGCCTGTTGATTCAGCTTCGCACCCTGGCGCCTGAAAACACCCTCGCGGCCCAGATCGTTTCCGACCACCTGAAACTGCTCCAGAACAAGCATTACCGTGAAATTGCCCGTGCGCTTGACCGTCCAGTGCCGGCTGTCGAAAAGGCCATCGAGATCATCCGCAAGCTCGACCCCCGCCCCGGCCAGCGCTACAACAAAGAGCAGCCTCAGTTGATTGAGCCGGACGTTTTTATCGTGAAGACGAGCAGCGGTTACGAAGTCCGCCTGAACGAAGACGGCCTGCCCCAGTTGCGCCTGAGCCGGCACTACCGGCGGTTGCTGTCGGACGGTGCGTCAACGCGCGAGGTGCGGAGTTACGTGAAGGAACGCTGCAACTCAGCCTTGCAACTCATCAAAAACATCGAGCAGCGCAAGCACACGATCGTGCGCGTTTGTGAGTCCATTATCCAGCGTCAGACTGAGTTCCTGGAAAAAGGGATCGATCATCTGCGGCCGATGATGATCAAGGAGGTGGCCGAGGAAGTCGGCGTGCATCCCTCCACGGTCAGCCGCGCGGTTGCCAACAAGTATGCTCACACGCCTCAGGGCGTTTACGAGCTTCGCTATTTCTTTTCTGAATCCGTCCAGGGGCCGCAGGGAGGCAATACCTCACTGATCCGCCTGAAGAGAATTGTGAAGAAGATGATTGAAGAAGAAGACTCCGCCCACCCACTCACCGATGAAGTCATCATGCAACATCTGCGCCAACAGGGTTTCAATGTGACCCGCCGGACGGTTGCCAAGTACCGTGAAGATATGAAGATTCCCAGTACGCACCAACGCCGAGTTAAGGGATGAACAATCCTGCTGCATCGCCAAAACGCAAGAGGATCAAAGGAGGTGCTGTTATGGATGTTGATTTCACAGGACGGCAGGTGAATGTCACCTCCGGGCTTCAGGAATACACCTTCCAGCGGCTGAGAAAGCTGGAAAAACTGCTTCCCGGCCAGCCCAAGCTGCATGTAGTCCTGACCGCGGAAAAGCGCTCCTGTACCGCCGAAATCACGGCCATATTTCGAGACCACACACTGGTCGGCATAATGGAGGCCGGCGATAATCGAAGCGCCATCAAGGGTGCTCTCGACAAGCTGGAGCGCCAGGCGGTCCGCCAGCTTGAGCGGAAGCGCACCAAGAAGCGCCGTCCCAAACCCACTTCGAACATCACGCTGAATGTTTTCCAGAGCAGCCGCACCGACCACGACGAGCGCGTCTCGATTGAATCGGAACGCCTCCCCGTGAAACCCATGACGCTTGAAGAGGCGATTGCGTTGCTGGCGGCCGCTCAAAGCGGGCTGGTTGTCTTTCGCAACACCGAAAGTGAGCGCGTGAACGTTGTTTATCGCCGGCCTGACGGAAAACTGGGCCTGGTAGAACCAGAATCCTGATCATTTTGCAGAGACGTCCCGCCGGAACGTCCTGTGCTTGCGACCTCTGAACGAGACGGAGCCGCCCCAGCGGTACACCCAATGCGGTCGTATGCGGTATGTGTGCCGAATGGAGAATGTAGCGCGGTTTTCGTTGGTAACAGACTCTTTCACCCGGGGTTCCAGATAACCGGGAAGGCGGTGCAGAGTTCCGGGACACTAAAACGCTGCTCCATCCGGTTGTGCCGCACGCATGAAAAAGAACCATTCCAGAAAAGTGGCCCGGCGGCTTGTTTTGATTACAGGCCTCAGTGGCTCAGGCAAAGGCTCGGCGCTGAAGGCTTTTGAGGACCTGGGCTACTATTGCGTGGACAATCTGCCCGTTGGGCTGATCCCCAAGTTCGCCGACATGTGCGCGGCTGCTGGAAGCCACATCCCCCGCTCAGCCGTGGTCGTTGATATTCGCGAGGGTGAGGCCCTCAGCCAACTTCCCGTTGCCTACCAGCGACTGGGCCGTGACGGCCTTAAAGTAGGCTTGGTTTTCCTTGAAGCTTCCGACGAAGCGCTCATCCAGCGGTTTGAGGAGACGCGCCGGCCGCACCCGCTGGGCCGCAATCTTCCGGTTCGGGAAGGCATCCGCCTGGAACGGTCTTTACTCAAGCCCATGCGCCAGCTTGCCGAAACTGTCATCGACACCAGCCGGATGAACGTTCATGAGCTTCGGCAGTTGATCCAGGACCGGTTTGGTGGGCGCCAGCGTAAGACAATGCTGGTTTCCGTCCTGTCGTTTGGCTTTAAGCACGGAGTGCCGCAGGACGCCGACCTGGTTTTCGATGTCCGGTTTCTTCCCAACCCCAATTACGTCGCAGGCCTGCGTGAAAAGTCCGGGCGCGATCCGGAAGTCAGGGAATACGTGGAGTCGCAATCCCAGACCACCGAGTTTCTGAGCCGCCTGTCGGACCTGCTCCTCTTTCTGCTGCCGCACTACGTCCGAGAAGGCAAAAGCTACCTGACGATCGCGATCGGCTGTACCGGCGGCCGCCACCGGTCTGTGGCGCTTGCTGAGCATATCGGCGAGCTCTTGGAAGAGGAAGGGTACAAGACCAAGGTCGCCCACCGTGACCTGGAGCGGAACCACGGGGCCTGAAAACAACAGCTTAGCCGAAACGCCCACGTGGGGCGACCCGAAGTGTTGAGGGACTCTCAAAAACATGCACAACGTGCTGGCCGCTGATATCGGCGGAACTCATTTCTACGTGGCCCTCTTTGATTCTGAGGGCCGCAGGCTTCTTCTTTCGGAGGGCCGGACTGATGCTTCCGGAGGACGCGAATGGATGTTGGGCGAACTTCGGGAGCGGGCGCAGGACCTGATCGCGAAATCGGACCAGCCGGTGCGTTCCTGCGGGATCAGCTTCGGCGGGCCGGTTGACTTCAGGCATCAGCGTGTAAATTCAATGCACGTCACTGGCTGGCGGGGTTTCAGGCTGGGCCAGTGGGTAGAGGAGAATCTCAGCCTCGAGTGTCTTGTCGACAATGACGCCAACGCCGGGGCACTGGGTGAGTTTCGGTTCGGTGCCGGCCGGGGAACGGAATCTGTGCTGTATCTCACCATCAGCACCGGCATCGGTGGCGGAGTGGTGTGCGGCGGACGGGTGCATCGTGGCAAGGATTCCATGGCCGGCGAACTCGGACATATCCCGGTTTCTGACTCGGGCGCAGTTTGTTCCTGCGGCGGGCGAGGATGCCTGGAAACCGTCTGTTCCGGGACCGCCATTGGATTACGTGGCCGCGGCCTTGCGCGAAGAAAACCCGAGGTCATGGCGAGGACCCTTGAACTTTGTTCCGGAAACCCGGAGCAAATAACCGCTGAAGGAGTCTTCCGTGCCGCCGCCGAGGGCGAGAAAGGCGCATTGTTCATTGTGCGCGAAGCTGCCCGCGCCCTGGCCAGGGCCCTCCTGACCGCCATACGAATCCTGAATCCTGACATGATAATTCTGGGTGGCGGCGTGGCGCTCTCAGGGCCGATTCTGTTGAATCCGGTGCGCGAGTATCTTGATGAATTTTCGGCGCCGATGCTCGAATGTTCCACCAAGGTGGTCCAGGCGGAACTTGGAAACTATTCACCGCTGTATGGTGCTGCGGCCCTTGCCCCGGAACTGCGTTGAAAGTGCGGCAGAGTGAATGAGGTCCGGTTCCACGGTAAGACTCCTATTTTCAATAGATTGCTATTGTGATACAGTATGGAACCAGGAGCCCGTGCCAAGCCCTGCGGCTTGACTTCGCTTTTGGTGAAGATTAAGATTCTAGTTTTCCACGCCCGGCGGGCTCTCCAGCCTGTGGGTAGGACGCCGGATGAGCCAAGTTCAACGCCTGCTAGGATTTCTCCGACCTTACAGACTGCGCCTTGCCATGGCTGTTTTCCTGATGGCTGTGGTTGGCGCGTGTGAGGCGATTACCGCCCTCCTCATCAAACCCATTGGCGACAATGTTCTGAAGCCCGGCGCTTCTTCGGGCATCAGCCTGTTCCATCTCCCCTGGAACCACCACCCGGTTTACCTGCAGGACTTCTTCCTTGGCCACATTCACAATGTCTGGACCGTGGTGGTCCTTACGTTGATCACCGTGACCGTTGTGAAAGGGGTCTCGAGATACCTCGCAACGGTGGAAATCAATTTCATCGGCCAATCGGCTGTGCAGAACCTGCGCAACCAGCTTTACGCCAAGATCGTTCAGCAGTCGATGGCCTTCTTCAAGCGGAACCCCACCGGGCGGCTGATTTCAGCTATCAGCAATGATACGGACAGAATTCAGTACGCGGTTTCGCAGGTCGCTGCCGACTTTTTCAGAAACTGCTTCACATTGATCGCCCTGCTCGGCGTGGTTTTCTACTACGACTGGAAACTGGCGCTGATCTCTCTTGCCCTGGTACCCCTCATCGTCTATCCGTCCGCAAATATCGGGAGGCTGGTCCGCCGGTCAAGCCGTTCAAGCCAGGACAGAATGGCCGACATCAACAATCTTGTTCAGGAAACTTTCACCGGCATCGGAATTGTGAAAGCTTTTGTGATGGAGCACTTCGAAGTGGCGCGGTTCAAGGCCGCTACGCATAAACTGCTCCACACAAACATGCGCTGGATCAAGGCCCAGGCCGCAACGCCTCCGCTGATGGACCTTCTGACGATGGTCACCGTTTCCGGACTGCTGCTCTACGAGCGAAATGCCATCCTGCGTCAAACGCAAACACTGGGCGACTTTCTTGGTTTTGTCTACGCATTGTTCAAGATGGGTGAACCTATCAAACGGCTGACGGGCGTCAACAACGCCGTCCAGCAGGCAGTGGGCGCTTCAGAGCAGGTGTTCCAATTTCTGCAGGTAACTCCGGAAATGCAGGAGAAACCCGATGCCATAGCGCTGCCTCCGTTCGAGCATGATCTTGTTTTTGACGACGTGGACTTTGAATATGAGCCGGGCGTTCCTCTGCTGCAGAGCGTGAATCTGCGAATCAAGAAGGGCGAAGTGGTGGCGCTGGTGGGATCAAGCGGTGCAGGAAAAACTACCCTGGCCAGCCTGCTCCCGCGATTTTACGATGTGACGCGCGGCCGCCTGCTGGTTGACGGCCACGACGTTCGCGACATTCAAATCGCTTCACTGCGCTCGCAGATCGGGATGGTAACCCAGGGGACCATCCTTTTTAACGACACTATTTTCAACAATATTTGTTATGGTAACGAGTCGCGGAACCGGGCCCAGGTGGAGGAGGCAGCGCGCGCTGCGCTTGCGCACGACTTCATCCTCGAGCGGCCCGCCGGGTATCAGGGGATGATCGGCGAGCGAGGCCAGCGCCTTTCCGGCGGCCAGCGGCAGCGGTTGGCGATTGCCCGAGCGTTGCTGAAGAATCCTCCGATCCTGATTCTGGACGAAGCGACGTCGGAACTCGATACGGAATCCGAAGCGCTGGTACAA
>JAJXZM010000417.1:3334-6659 GCA_021780055.1 Acidobacteriota bacterium | reverse complement strand
CGCCAGGCGCCTGGCGCTCGAAACCTGGTTACAGAGAAACGGCCTGATCACCGTCTCTCAGAACCCAAAAGTGTTACCCGTTTTCTCTGAACAATTCGCTCATAATTAGCTTGCCCCCACAAGCCTTTTGACTCGCAGCCGTGGCATGTTCGTCTTCCTGCTTGGCAGCCTGAACACCCTGGTCCGCAGTGTTTTGTGCTTGAGAGATTCCTGCTTCGGTCTTGTCGCTCAGTTCTTTGATGGCCTGGCCGTTCTGGGCCGTCTTCTGCTCAGCGTTTTGGATCCGCGTGTCCTGAGGGGCTTGGCTGTTGCGCACGAACTTGCGGGTTGCAAGGCAGCCCGTGGCAAAAAGTACCAAGGGCACTGCCGCCAGGGCAAGTATCCTTGTGAATAGTGTGGCTTTCATAGGCACTCCCTTCTAGACGTACTGAATAGTTTTGGCATTGTCAGCATTATTCTCGCTACAGAATTGCTGGAAAAAGCCTTCTATGGAATTCTTCACTGGCCTCGCCGTCAACGGCGGAAGTCGCGTCCACTAAGTTCGGTCGCGTGAGGCACGACTCTCCTGCGCGAGAGTCAGCTGCAGAACTCTCCCGCTACATGTCGGTAGCATTCGTCCTCGGGGTCTCGCTTCATTTTTAATGCTATGGCCTGAGAGAGCGCCGTAGAACTGTCAAAACTAACAGTAGGGCGACAGAAGTGGCTGGAAGCCATTTCAAAGCCATTCGGAAGATATTGAAGTTACAGCAGTTATCTGCGCGTGGAGGTGGACGAGAGAAGGTATCAGCGCCAGAAAGAAGGCGGATAGCGCGGTACGGTTGGTTGCTTTCCGACCCGCGGTGGGAGAAAATCCGACCTTGCTTCCCAAACGACTGCCGCGGCCAAGTGGGGCTTGGCCACCGGCTCCGGATCGCAAAGTGCTGGAAGGCTCAATTTAAAATACCAAGCGTGCCCAAAGATTTTGTCTCAACAGAGGTGTTCACCCCACGGAAGTTGGAACAAGAAGGGACAATAGGCAGGAGACGGACGGTAGTCGACTCCCGTGGAATTAGTTGCAGGCTGGATCCTGGGAGCAACACTTCTGAAACCCGCCGTCTAAACCCAGCTTTTTCAGCGAGCGCCTGGTTTGTTTCGCGGATTTAATAAACAAGGGTTCCCTAAAAATCACACACTATGAAAGTCCTCATGTGTGGGGAGCATATCCGTCGACTCGTTTGCCGTTTTTAAAAGGGAGTTCGCTCTCGCGCCCTCATGCAGGCGCTGGGCACCTGAGATTGACGCTCTTCCTGACACAGCGTAAGCCACCGCTGCGCCCACCAGGGCCGGAATGATGTACGCGTGTCCGCCGGTCGCTTCGGCCACGAATACAACTGCTGCCAGTGGTGTCTTGTATCCGCTGGCGATGAATGCTGCCATTCCGACTGCCGCAAAAAGATCCATTGACGCGCCATGTACCACTGACTGGCTGAAGGCCGCTCCAAACGAGGCACCGGTCAGAAACAGTGGCACGAACATGGCGCTGACACCGCCGCTGCCCAATGAAAAAAGCGTCGCGGCCAGCTTTAACAAGCCGAAAACCGCAAGTTCCACCGCGTTGTGCCGACCCGACAAAACTTTTCCCACGGCCTCATAGTTCGGCCCGATAGGAATCAAAGAACCCTTGAACAGGGTGACGAAGATCAGCCCGCATAGGCCGGTGAGCGTGCCGCCCACGGCCAGCTTGGTCCAGTGCGGAACCGCCCAGCGAACCACGAACTCCCTCACCCGGCGGAAGGTCATATCGAACACCATGGTGATCAGCCCACAGAGGAGTCCGAGCACCGCCGCCCAGAAGATATCTTTCGGCGAAAACGCCCCACCATCCCCAAAGTCAAAAAGCGGCCGTGATCCGAGAAACGAGATAAGGGTTGCATACGCTACCACGGAAGCGATCAGCGACGGCACCAGCGCTTCGTGCGCCAGATCGTCCATGTAGGGCATTTCGAGCGCGAAGACGAGCCCCGTGAGCGGCGCCCGAAACACGGCTGCCATGCCTGCCGCCGCTCCGGTGATCAGCATGATGCGTCGGTCGCCGGGTTCGAAGCCAAACAACCGCAGCCGCGCCCACAGCCACGATCCGATGGCGCCGCCCGCGTAGATGCCCGGCCCTTCCAGCGCCGCACTGCCGCCAAATCCAACCGTAGTAATTGCGGCCAGCAGCTTGGGCAGGAACGGACGCATGTTGATGCGGCCCTCGCGTTCGTGGTAGGAAACCACCACCTCTTCGGTCGAGTGCTCATTGGGATCGGGCGTGAAGAATTGCATGATCAGGCCCGTCAGCACAAAGCCGACCAGCAGCACCGGAACAATGGCCCAGTGGTGGGCGAGAAAGTATGCCAACAAGGGGGGCCAGGTCACGTCCAGAATCATGAGCGCAAGCCCCGTGGCCATCAGGCCCGTCAACACCCCGATGATGGGCGCCACATAAAGCCACTTGTGAAGGTCGGGCGAATACACGCCCGCGAGATCTTGGCGGATCAGGCGTGCGTACTTTCGCAGCAGCTCAAATTTCAGAGATGGTCGCTTATGTTCTGGCATTGCCAATCATAAAAGTATAAATCGGGTGCCGCGTGCTACCTTTTGTCCGTCGACGTCCGGGCCGCCCTGGCTCCCGGCCGTGCGGGTGAGTTGAGAATTCCCAACTGGAATTGCCTCACTTCTTTCTTGTGGAGTTCCGTGAGCCGGGCCAGCAGCCTTTCGCCCTTGGGCAAAAGACGGACTTGCACTACGCGGTGGTCGCCCGTGGCGCGCTCTTTCCGAACCAGGCCGCGACCCTCGGCGCGCTGCACCAGACCCACCACGGCGTTATGCCGCTCCTGCAGGAATTCGGCCAGTTCGCCGACCGTCGCCCAGCCCCGTCCCGTGAAGCCGGCCACGCCCAGCAGCAACTGGTGCTGCTGCGGCGAAAGCCCCTTCGAGCGCGCTGCCCTTTCGCTGAAGCGCAGGAATTTCCTAAGTCGATAACGAAATTCCGCAAGCTGGTGCAGGCTTGGCAGGCTGTCCGGTTCCGATGGCCGTGACCAAGGCAAACTTTGCATACAAAAAGTATATCACAGTGCGATATATCATTGGCCTACGGTTTGGGGAGCCATTCGGAACGGCCCTCCGTGACCAGGGCTCTCTGGCTGTTCCCGGGCGTAGGGCGGGCATGATAAATCAATGTGATGAGTGTTTCTTGCAGAGGCGTGTGTTTTCAGAACGAGGCATTGAATTCAACGTAGCCGAACTGCCCATTCTTGCCGTTGGGGTAGATGTGCTCGATAACGCTCGAACCCCAGGCCTTGGC
>JAJXZM010000417.1:0-3324 GCA_021780055.1 Acidobacteriota bacterium | reverse complement strand
GTACCCAAACGTCTGCGGCTGGAAGGGCCCTCCACCCTGGTACCAGAGGTCGTTCCGTTGAGCGAGCCAAAGCCCATGAGCTTCAGATCGGACCTGTACTTCCCTGTACGGCTGCAGATTGAGCGCAGCGTAGACGTCTTTATTGTTTTGCATATCGTAGAACGGGAATCGGGCGTAAGGGCGGGGCGTCGGCAGGAGCTGAGAAAAAGTACCATGCGTATTGTCATTCGGATTGCTGTCCCCGCTGCCGTAGGAGTAACCCGCGCTTAGCCACGGCGCAAGATGCTGCACCGGAGGTTGCCAGCCAAACTCGCCCACAAAGGCGCCGGCGCGATCGGACTGCAGACCCCAAGATCCCGTTTGTAGAGCTCCCCAGACCACGAAATCAAACTTGCCCGCTGTTGAGGTATTAAACACCTGGAGATAATCAGCGCCGTAAGTGCCCAGGAGAATTCCCTGTTTGTCCGCCTGCCGCGCGGCCAGGGGGCGGTTATCCGTTTTCAAAACGGTTCCGCGCGAATCGTCGTATCCGATGCCGAAAATCCGCAGCTCGGAGTCACTGCTCTTTCTGGAAATCGGCACAGTGTAACTTCCGTACAGGAACCCGACGTCGAGTTCTCCCATTCCGTTGGCTTGGAAAACACCCTGAGTTACGCGCGCTCCAACAAATGTGAAATTGTTCTTTTCCCAGTTTTGCACGAACTGCACTCCGTCATAACTGCGGCCGACGGCCGACCATCCGAAGTTGCCAATCAGCCGCTGGGTGATGCGAGTATTTTCCAAGGCCGCCAGCGTGGGATCTTTTGGCGTGACCTCGCTGCCATCGAGAAACTCAAATCTCCCGACTCGCAGGCTGCGCCGCTTGCCGTCCTTGAAGCGGATAAAACCCTGCTTGAGGAAGATGCGGGCGATGTTCTGGCTCCCGTTGTTGGCAGCAAAGTAGGTAGCGCCAAGTCCGAGTTGGCCTTGTGGAGCAGGAGCAATGGCGTCATCAGGAAGGGCGAAAAGCATGGGAACTGCAGCTTCAGCCTGCCAGTCGATCTTTGCTCCTTCTTGTCCAATGCCCAGGCGAAGCAGGGAGTGCGTGAAGGTGTAAGTGGACGACGCGCTTCCATCCTCAAACCAATCCCACGATTCCATGCGGGTCCGCCAACTGCCGGAAATCTTGAACGGCCCAGCCGTAAGCGGGGCCGGGGCGCTGGCGGCGGCCGGCGCCGATGGAGTCTGGCACGGCGCCGCAGCTGCAAACAGAACGGTCATCGCCCAGACTAAACAAAAAGGCGTAAGCCACTGTCGAGATTTCATAACGCGCAAATTTCTCCACGGAGTATCAGAGCTGAAACTCCAGGTCCCAGCAGGAGCCGAACCCTCAGCAGAACATCTGTAAGAACTTCTCCGAAACTCTTTTGGTGTAATCATTTCTTATCTCTCGGTTGCTGTACCCTGCGACCAGCCCTTAAACCGGGCCAGCGTGCCTAGAAGGCCAACAAAGGTCGCCAACCATGCGACCAACGCAACGTAGATGAAACATTGAGGAATCCACAGAATAAACGGAATGTGGATCACCTCGGAAAGTCGGAATGTGCATGCCGTGTACATGCCCAGTGGAAAGACGGCTCCCCAATAAAGCGGATCGTACGCGAGCTTGAATTTTTTGATTACGTGCCTCCAGATCCCAAGAAGCAGGAGCATTGGAATCCACCAGGTGGCCGTTGCCCAGAAGAACACCGTGAATCCCTTGAGGAAAGGGACAATGGCATCGAGGAAAGCTGCCCTGGAAGCATTCTGGATCAGGGCTGCTCCTGCCAGAGTGGAAATTGCCATCGCACCCATATTGATCCAATAAGGCGGCATTAAATCCGAGGGTGAAAATTGAAAGAAGGTGTATCGGTAAAAAATCAGAGAGATCATCCAGATATAGAGCATCCCGCCGCACAGCCACAACGAAAGGCAAAGAAATAAGACCCCCTGTTGATGTGTTGCGAAATCCGAAAGCAGCAGCGTACCCAGTTCCGCCACAGCCTGCGTGGCTACCACAGCGATCAGCCAGCCTCCGTTGATGCCGTCAGCGAGGGCCGGTTTGTTTTCGCCCACAGTGAAACCCACAAAAATGGCGTAGGTGAAAACCAACCACAAGAACAGGGAAAGAACCCACAACGCCACGGCTACTCCATCGTGGTGGAAAAGGAGCATCTGGCTGCCAAGGACTGCTGTTCCGGCAACAATGGTGAAAAAGCCTACGCCGCGGTTGTGGTCGAGCATGTCGGCGAGGAAGTCACGAGGGAAGTATGCCAGGCGAGCTACGGTCATGACCCAGAGGATGGCATAAGCGGCGACGTTCAAAACCGTCAAACCGTCCACGGGCAGATCCATGCCCAGCAGGTGCGCCGCGATCGCGACTATGCCCGTTGCCATCACCATCGCAAAGTAGGCGGGATGAAGGCGGCGAACCTCGCGCTTGAAGGGATTAAGCTCCGGCAGAAACTCCTCCGCGTAAGCGGGGTTCGTTTGGCCTAATCCTGCCGGCTGATTTCCGGCTTTAACAGAGGCGACGGCGATGTTACCGGGATTTCCTGAGCGTATTTCAGAATCCATACCATTGAAAGAGAGAACAGCGCTAAAAAGACAAAGACCACAAAGCCGATCGGATAGCCCCGCATTCCAAGGTTATGGACCGCAAGGCCCATTACCGGCGGAATCACAAAACCGCCCAGCGCTCCAAGTCCCCCAACCCATCCTGCTGCTCCGCCAACTGCGTGAGGAACCGCCTGTGGAACCAGCTTGAAGACTGCGGCATTGCACACTCCCATGCCAATAGCCAGCAGGATTTCTCCCGGGACCGCCAACTCAAACTGGGTCGCTCCAGTCATGACCACTGCTCCCACCAGCGTGATGAGCAGAGCGAGGATCGCGGTGTTTTCTCCACCTTCGCGCAGGTGATCGGACAGCACACCTCCAGCGATGCGAATCAAAGAGGCAAGAATGGAGTAGAGGGCCGTAAGAGCTCCGGCAGCGACGAGGCTGACGCCATAGTAAGAGTGCCAGTAGGTCGGCAGCCAGGCGGTCAGCGCGATGAAACCACCGAATGTTGTGAAGTAGAGCCACACCAGCGCCCAGGTTTTCCACACTCGGGCGGAGGCGCGGAGGCTCTCCTTCAGTCCGCCGGCGGGAAACAGAGTCTGGCCGTGTTTAGAGGCTTCGCGACGGGCGGCCTCCTGGTCCAGACCTTGCGACCTGAACTGGAAATACCATGCGTTGCGGCCAAAGACGGCGTAAAACAGCGTTCCTGCAGCCAGGAATATCAGCCAGACCAGGTAGGAACCA
>JAJXZM010000237.1 GCA_021780055.1 Acidobacteriota bacterium | reverse complement strand
GGATATCGTTCAGCAATATCCCGATAACGCAGAGGCATGGTACGGCGTGGGTCGCGTCCAGGCGGCGCAGGGAGACAACAAGACGGCTGCGGCCTCGCTTGCTAAAGCCTGTGAACTGGTCCCACAATTCGGCGCAGCACAGTTCGCGCTCGCAACGGCTTACCGGAAACTCGGAGAATCGGCCAAGGCTGCGGAACATTTTAAGGTTTACAAGGAAAATATGACGACCGTCCCCCCGGAGGTCGACCCGGTCCGCGCAGCTGTGCAACAGCTTGACCACAGCGCCATTGCCTATGTCCGGCGTGGATCGGCTTTGGCCGATGCAGGCAATCTTAACGGGGCCATACAGCTACACCTTGAGGCGATCCAGGCCGATCCCAAGGGTGTGCAGGCATACATCAACCTGATCCAGCTTTACGCCCGCAACGGCGAGATTGACAAAGCTATCCAGGCCTACCATGAGGCCGTCGCGCTCGATCCGAACCGGGCCGACTGCTATTACAATTACGGGGTCCTGATGTTTCAGTTGCGGAAATACCCGGAAGCCGAACAGGCCATGAGCAAGGCGATCGAGATTAATCCTTTCTTCCCCGAAGCGCATGACAACTTGGGATACCTATATGCCATGCAAGGCCACTTTGATGAGGCCCTCGCGGAGTATCGCAAGGCGTTGGGGGACCGCCCCGATTTCCGCCTGGCGCGCTTTCATATCGGACAAATCTACGCCAACCAAGGCAAGTACAATGAGGCCATTCAGGAGTTCAAGAAGACCCTTACTCCCACTGATGCGAAAACGCCGGGGTATCTCTATGCGCTTGGTGCGACTTATGCGCGTGCCGGAGACCGGCAAAACGCCCTGATTTATATGCGCAAGGCGCGCGATGAAGCAGCAGCAAGAGACCAGACTCAATTGCTCGGCAGCATCAATCAAGATATTGCAAGCCTTGAACGTTGACTGGACCCATGCTCAAGATGCACTGTGATACCGGCATGGCGGAGCACTGCAACCCGATAGAGAGGATTCATTGACGAGACGGGACCTTTTATTAGCAAGCCTGGCCGCATGCGCGTGGCCCAGCAAGACTCGTGCGGCACTGCCTCGCCCGGCGGCGCCCCAGCCGATCTTCCGCGAGGTCGCAGCAGAAGCAGGCCTGAACTTCCACCACTTCAGCGGATCAACGGGCGACCTTCTCATGCCGGAGATCCTGGGCGCGGGCCTTGCCCTGATCGACTATGACAACGACGGCGACCTGGATGTTTACCTGCTCCAGGGAACCATGCTCGAGCAAGGCAAGAAGCCCCTGGCCCCGCCGCCCCCCGGATGGAAGCCCGGCAACCGCCTTTTCCGAAACATGCTTTCTGAGACAGGGAAATTGCAGTTTGTAGACGTCACCGAAAAGGCCGGAGTCGGCCACATCGGTTACGCGATGGGGGTTGCCGTCGGAGATTACGACAATGACGGATACCAGGACATTTACGTCACGAACTTCGGTAACAATGTTCTCTACCACAACAATGGCGATGGGACCTTTACAGACGTGACGAAGGAGGCCGGCGTTGACGACCCCCGCTGGAGCACCAGCGCCGCATGGGTCGACTACAATGGCGACGGCCTGCTCGATCTGTTTGTCGTCAATTATATTGATTTTACAGTGCTTGGAAACAAGCGTTGCTACTCGCCCTCGGGCGAACCCGACTATTGCTCGCCCATGGCGTATCACGCGATTCCGTCGAGGCTGTTCCGCAATCTCGGGAACGGGAAATTTGTTGACGTTACAGAATCATCCGAAATCGCCTCCGCCTACGGCCCGGGACTCGGCGTCATCTGCATGGACTTCAACGGCGACGGCCTGATCGACATCTACGTCGCCAACGACACAGCCGCAAATCTGCTCTGGCTGAATCAGGGCAACGGGACTTTCAAGGAGTCAGGGCTCGATCTCGGCCTCGCACTGAGCGCCGATGGCCTGCCTAAAGCCGGCATGGGTCTGACCGCAGATGACGTCGACAATGACGGCCATCTGGAAGTGCTGGTTACCAACCTGAACCGCGAGGGCGTGACACTTTTCCGCAGCGACAAACAAGGAATGTACGACGACGTGACGGCCCAATTCCGCCTGGCACAATCGACTTTTGGTTATACCGGTTATGGTGTCGGATTTTTTGATTACGATAACGACGGTTTAATGGATCTCTTCATCGCCAACGGCGCCATGACCATCATCGATTCTACACACAACAACTCGAACCCATACGCACAAAGGAATCAGTTATTCCACAACGAGGGCGAGGGCAAAGGCTTTCGCGAAGTCACGGATGAAGCCGGACCAGCCCTCCAACTGATTGAGGTGAGTCGCGGAGCGGCATTCGGTGATATTGATAATGACGGCAACATGGATATCGTTATTACCAATGAAGATGCCCCTGCCCGCGTCTTCTTGAACCAGGGCGGGTCAAAAAACCATTGGGTGCAGGTGCGGCTGGAAACGCCCAAACTGAATCGTTTTGGCATGGGAGCAAGGATCGGACTCTTCCGCAAAGGCTTGCCCACGCTGTGGCGGCACGCACACACCGATGGCAGCATGTTGAGCGCCAGTGATATTCGCGTGCATTTTGGACTGGGAAACAATCCAGCAATTGAGGCCGTTGTTGTCCAGTGGTTGGACGGGAAGAAGGAAAAGTGGGAGAATGTCCGCGCTGACCGGATCATTACGCTTCGCCAAGGCACCGGCCGTCCTCTGTAAAACGCCGCCGCCTTACAGTTTTCTCACCGTTTCACGCACCACAAGGTCCGTAGAGAGTGTCTTTTCCATGTAAGCCATCTTCGGATTGCGGATCCTTTCCAGCAGCGTTCGCATGCAGGCTTCTCCGATCTCTTCCTTTCGCACACGGACCGTCGTCAGCGGCGGGTCCATCAGTGTCGCTTCTTCACGATCGTCAAAACCGATCAAACTGATGTCATCCGGGACATGAACCCTCTGGTGCCGGAATGACCGCCAGATGCCAAACGCCACTTCATCGTTGACGGCCACAACACAAGTCGGCCAGGGTTTGCGGGCCAGGATCCGCCCGCAGGCCCATTCTCCATACTCGACAAAGTTACAAGGCTGGCTGGTCGTAATTGTGTTCGGCTTAACTTTCGCCGTACGGCATGCTCTTACGAACGCCTCATGCCTAACTCGCACCCAAGGATAGGCAAGGTCACCCACAAAAACGATATCGCGGTGTCCCAGGTTGAGAACGTAGCGGACGGCTTCCATTTCACCGTTGAAACCGTCGTAACCGACCTGATCAAAATATTTCTCGCCCTCAAAATCCACCACATTGTTTCCAAACACCACAAAGGGCACGTACATCTTCTGGATTCGGGTCAGGAAATTTGCATGGTTTGTTCCGGAAAGGATAAGACCGTCAAAAAGCCCTCGCTCCTCCAAAATGGAGGGCAGTTCGATTCGAGCAGGTTCAGTGTCGGATTCATAATGAACGCCTGCAAAAAGCACGTGCTGGTTCATTTCACGCGCGCAATCCTCCACCCCCTGCAGGATCCGCGCATGAAAGGAATTGGGAAATTTCCTGTTGCCAAGCAGGAAACAGATAATCTCTGAACGTTTCCAATGAATGCGCCGCGCCTGCGCGTTGGGTCGGAAGCCGAGTTCCCGGATGGCCACCATCACCCGCTCACGCGTTGCACGACTGACGTGATTCCCGCCGTTCAGAACGCGGGAAACAGTTCCAACTCCAACACGTGCCCTTCGTGCAACGTCCCGGATCGTTTTGGCACCTTGACCTGTGTCCATGTTTGACTCGTCCTCTGCATCAGCATTCGTGGCAAATTTCCGAATGCTTCTCCGTCAAGCACACCCTCAAACCAAAACAGCCTTATAAATATTTGCGGTAACAGCTTTCAGGAACTCAACCATAAATTTTATATATCGGCTCCGACGATACTTTTTCTTTTACCTGAGAAAATAATTCTTGACAAGTGTTTTATGTGCTGCTATATCTCGGAACCGTTTCCGGTAGTCTTGCGTCGCGGTCATGGGCAGTAAGGGGCAGTCTCCTACCAGCGGGAATGGTCTCGTTGCGCGTACGCTTACGTGTGCGGCTTCTCGGAAAGCCGTTTTCCCGTCTGGGGCAAGTCGGTTGATTCAAATAACAGAATGGTCTGCTAAGGAGGGATAAGATCTCATGATTGGAAACGCTTCCATTCACTGCGTGAGGGCTTCAACATTTATTCGCAGTGTGATTCTGGCCACTTTGGCTTTGACTTTTGCGCTCGCAATTCCCAGCGTGGGAAAGGCGCAAGTCCTTTATGGCACGCTTGTCGGCAACGTCAAGGACCCGACAGGCGCTGTTGTCCCTGACGCCACGGTTACCGTGATTCAGACTGAAACCGGTCTGACCCGGGAGGTCAAAACTGACTCCCGCGGTGGCTACACGGCATCGACCCTTTCGGCGGGTACCTACACGGTACGTATCGCCTCGAAGGGCTTTAAAACTTTTGAGAAAACCGATGTCCCGGTGGTTATCAACACGGTGAACCGTGTGGACGCCACCCTGGAGGTTGGCGCGGTCAGCCAGACTGTGCAGGTCAACGCCAGCGCAGCCGTGCTGCAGACAGACCGGGCCGATGTTCACCACGATCTGTCAGCACACACGCTTGAACAGGTTCCACTGCCTCCGGGAAACAATTTCCAGTCACTGATGAAGGTAATCCCTGGTGCCACGCCACCCACAACCGCTCACTCCATCGCCACTAATCCCACCCGCGCCCTCGACTTCAGCGTGAACGGAACCAGTGACTACGGCAACACGGTGCGGATTGACGGTGTAACTCAGTACAACATCTGGGTTCCTGAAAACACATCCTACATCCCCTCCTCTGATGCCATTGAAACCGTGAATGTGACCACTGCCAATTTCAACCCCGAACAGGGTCTGGCGGGCGGATCCACCACCAACGTGGAGATCAAGAGCGGGACCAACCAGATCCACGGGGACATTTACGAGTATCATTACGACAACAATACTGAGGCCCATAACTTCTTCGATCCCAATAACAAAATCACCCGCAAGCCCAAGGACATTTTCAACCAGTTCGGGGCCAGTATCGGGGGGCCGATCAAGAAGGACAAGTTGTTCTATTTCTCGAACGTCGAATGGACCCGGCAACGGCAATTTGCAACCCGCAATGCCACGATCCCGACAACGGCCATGATGGCGGGCGACCTGCAAGGCAACGACCCCGCTAGCGGGTTGAAAGCTAACGCTGATATTGTCTACGACCCGACCACGGGAAATCCGGACGGGACGGGACGAACGCAAATTTATGCTACAAATGATCCCGCCGATACCGCCCATTACAATGCAATGTGCACCAGCGTGCAGTGCCTGAACATGATTCCGACCAGCCGCATCAGCCCGGCGGCAGCCAAGATGATGACCCTGCTGCAACAGGCGCCCGGCCGGTTCCTTCCCAGTGCGAGTTCATCGGCGCCGAGTTCCAACTACCTCGCTGCTACGGACTTCAGCTTCGACCGTTTCAGCACTGACGACAAGATCAATTGGAATGCCACTGACAAGTTCACCATGTACGGCCATATTGGCTTTCTGAATTTCGATGACATGGACCCGCAGTCGTTTGGCCCGATGGGCGGCCCGGAAATCAGCGGCTTCGGCGGCAACGAGGGGCATGGCTACGGCCACACCATCACTACCAGCATCACCGCCAACTATGTGGCAACTCCGAACTTTGTTGTGGACGCCAACTTCGGTATCACGCGGCAGGTTGTGAACTCTGAGCAACTGGATGTCAACAAGAATGAGGGACTCGACGTTCTGGGCATCCCGGGGACCAACGGTACCCGGAGATTTGAGGGAAGCTGGCCGCAATTCTCGATCAGCGGCTTTGACAACCTCGGCACCAATCACAATTTCATGCCCTACTTCCGCAACGATCCCCAGTTCCTCTGGAGCGGCAACGCCAGCTGGATCCACAGCAATCATACGGTCCGGTTCGGCGGCACCTTCTACATCCAGCACATGAACCATCAACAGCCGGAGTGGAATGCCGGAGGTTCGTCCTACGGACCTCAGGGTGGTTTCGGCTTCGGATCCGGACCGACTGCCTGCAAGAACTGCAGCTCTTCCGGCGGCGGGTCAAGCACCAACGCTTACAATAACTTTGCCACCTTTCTGCTCGGTCTGAACACAAACTATGGCAAGAACATTCAGATCCCCGATATGTTCCACACCATCACCCACTTCTTTTCGCTCTACGGGGGCGATCAGTGGCAGGTTACACATAAGCTGACCGCGACGCTGGGCCTCCGCTGGGAGTACTACCCGATGCCCACGCGCGGCGGCAGCCGGGGCATGGAGCGCTATGACTTTGCCAAGAACGCGATGATGCTTTGCGGCGTCAGTGGCATTCCAACGGATTGCGGAACCCAGGTGAGCAAGACACTGTTTGACCCGAGCATCGGTCTTGCTTATCGCTTGAGGCCGAGTTTCGTTGTCCGCGCCGGCTATGCGCTCGCCAACGAACCGTACAACATGGCGGATGATCTGCGGACAAACTTCCCAGTGATGATTCCGCTCTTCGTTAGCGCGGACAACTACATGGCTTCCGGCGTTATGAGTTCCACTGACCTGCAGAACAGTCC
>JAJXZM010000327.1 GCA_021780055.1 Acidobacteriota bacterium | reverse complement strand
CCACTCAACACGTCGTCCATTTCTCAAAGCTTGCAATCCTATCTCGTGAGTAACATTTCTGCATTGGAAAATGTTCTTGGTGCAGCGCTCAAAGACTGTTTATAAAGGTAATGTTTACGTGATGACGGTTGGGGGAGAGTGTACGGCAGGCCTTGACAAAACAGGCAAAATAGTGGCATTCAGATTTCAGACGCGGTAAATCAATGCCTTGACAGTTGCAGGGTTATTGCTTAGAGTTCGCATTTCGTGTCGACGAAAGGGGAACCCAGCATCTAAATTTCAGGAGAGGAGCAGCAAATGGCAAAAGTGATGACCAAGACCCAAGTGGTCTCTCACCTGGCTGATAAGGTCGGGTTGCAGAAGAAGGCCGCGGCCGGCGTGCTCGAAGAGCTTGTGGGACTGGCCACTAAGGAGTGCAAGAGTGGCGGGCAATTCGTTATTCCTGGCATAGGCAAGGCCGTTAAGGCTCACCGCAAGGAACGCACGGGTCGTAACCCTCAAACCGGAGCAACCATTAAGATTCCCGCCAAGACTGTCGTTAAGTTCCGTTTGGCAAAGGCTTTTAAGGACGCCGTCGTTCCACCCAAGAAGAAATAACATACCAGCAGAGCGGCAGAAGTTTTTGGCGAGTTTCCTCGGTCAGCATGAGAGGCTTGTCAATGGCGGCTGGCGGATGATTTTCCAAAGTTTAAATGCGTGATTCCCCATGGACTCGGAGCTCCTTCCTGGGGAATCACCATTTCAGGTCTGAAAATCTAACTGAATTCAGACTGGCAGCCGTGGTTTCCCAAAACGACTACCAGGGAGCAACGGCCAATCCCGGCCATACGTTGTCGTTGGAGCTCAAAGCCCTATCCAGATTGAAAGCGGCGCTGATCAGTGCAACGTGCGTAAAAGCCTGCGGGAAATTTCCCAATCCTTCTGCGCAAGGGCCCGTTTCTTCCGCGTAAAGACCCAGGTGGTTCGCATAACTTAGCATCTTATCGAAGATCAATACAGCCTGGTCCAGTCGCCGCCTGTCGACGCGTCCGGCACGCGTCAATGCCTCAACCAGCCAGAATGTACACATATTGAATGTGCCCTCGTCCCCTTGAAGACCGTCAATTCCTGCGCCGGCATTGTAACGGTAAGCAAGGCTATTGGACACGAGGCCGCCTTTGTCGGGAGGGCGGTTAATCGCCTCAATCGTCTTGATCATCCTGGGATCAGTGGGTGACATAAAGAAAACCAGCGGCATGATCAGGCTGGAAGCATCGAGGCAGTTGCAGCCGTAGTATTGCACAAAGGCCTGCCGGCTTGCATTCCACCCCTTGTTGAGGACCTCTTCGTAAATTGCATCGCGGGTCTTCAGCCAGCGATCGCGATCCGCCGGGAACGAACGCTTATCGGCCAGTCGCAGGCCGCGGTCCAAAGCCACCCAACACATGACTTTTGAATACACAAAATGTTTGCGCCCGCCCCGGACCTCCCAGACTCCGTCGTCGGGCTGATTCCAGTTGTCGCAGACCCAATTTAACAGTTGGCGAAGTTCAACCCATAACTCATAGGAAATTGGGCTGCCATACTTATTGTAAAGATAGACGGAGTCCATCAGTTCGCCGTAAATGTCCAGTTGCAATTGGTTCGAGGCGGCGTTTCCCACGCGGACAGGCTTGGACCCCTTGTAGCCTTCCAGGTGGTCCAGGGTGAATTCGTCCAGTTCATGCCGGCCGTCAATGCCGTACATGATCTGGAGCGACCCGTCTGCACGCCGCTCGTGGCAACGGGCTTCCAGCCATTGCATAAATTTGGCTGCTTCCTCCGTAAAGCCGAGCCGCATCAAGGCATAAAGTGCAAAAGCCGCGTCGCGAATCCAGGTGTAGCGATAATCCCAGTTACGCTCACCACCGATATGCTCCGGCAAGCTGCAAGTGGGTGCTGCAACAATAGCCCCCGTTGGGTGGTAGGTGAGTAGTTTCAGAACTAGCGCCGACCGGTAAACCATTTCCCTCCATCGGCCTTTGTACCGGCAACGCGAGAGCCATTGGCGCCAGTAGTTAACCGTACTCTGGAAAAGCTCTTCTTCAGTAGATTCCGATATGGGTGTGCCGCAGCCTGTGCCCGGCGGCATTGCCTGGAGCAGAAAGATCGCGTTCTCTTCTTCTCCCAAGGTGAATTCTGCTGTCACTCCATTCTTGCCATCGCTCTTCAGTGGTACGTTAGTCGCAAGCCCGAGGTGCAAGCTTGGCGATTCGAAACAGACTCCCTTTGGGAGTATTCGCGTCGTGTGCATGTCGCGCGCATAATTGAAGGCGGGCTGGCAGGCCATCCGAAAGGGCATGCTTCCTCGGACAACTCGAACTCGCCGTACCAGTTGGTGCTTGCCTTCCCAACTGCATTTGTTATCGATGGGCATGTAATCGGTAATTTCAGCGACGCCGGCAGTTGACAGAAAGCGCGTGACCAGCACGTTTGTTTCGGGCCAGTAAAGCTGCTTGTACGTTATGCCCTCGACGGTGGGGGATATCTGGAACCTGCCGCCCTTTTCGTTGTCAAGCATCGCCGCGAAGACGCTTGGAGAGTCAAAGCTCGGAAAACACAGCCAGTCGATTGACCCGTTCATGCCGATCAGCGCAACGGTGTGCAGGTCACCGATGATTCCGTAGTTTTCGATTGGTTGGTAGCCCATGCGGAATTTCCCCCGATTGTAATTGATCGAAGCAACAACGCAGGCGACAATCTTACCACCCTGCGAGTGGAGCTTCGCGACGAAATCCCCGAGCACTCCACTCTTCACCTTCAAATAGCAGGTCCCTCGGGAAACGCTTTCGGGGGAGCACAGAAGCAACCCATGCTGCCAATAAGGCACGGAACAGGCCGATGGGCCCCGTTGCTTGCTCCAGTGCCTGAAGAACGATATGCCCCTTCGCTTGCATTGATTAAATATCTCGAATAAACGAAGGCAATAAGGGCGAAATTAGTGAGCGGAAAGGGATTTGCGGCTTTGTCATTTCCTTAGTAATATTGGCTGGCTCTCAAGAGGCGAAAACAGGAGGCGGGTTAAGCGATGGGACGACAGACCTCTCCTTCCAAAAGCAAAGATCGGTTCGCTCTTGGAATTGATTACGGGACCGAGTCGGGGCGGGCAGCTGTAGTTCGTATTTCGAACGGTGAATTACTTTCGAGCGTTATCGTCCCTTACCCGGATAAAGTGATTGACGGACGACTTCCCGGAGGTCCGAAGCTTGAGCCTGACTGGGCTTTGCAGAACCCGCGCGATTATCTGCTGGTGCTGGAAAAGGGAATTCCGAAAGCGCTGAAGTCTGCTGGTGTGAAACCGGAACAAGTAATTGGGCTGGGCACGGACTTTACGGCTTCGAGCCCATTGCCAGTGCAGCATGATGGTACGCCGCTCTGCTTTTTGCCCAGATTTCGCAAGAATCCTCATGCTTGGGTGAAGTTGTGGAAGCATCACGCAGCGCAGCCGGAAGCCGACCGCATTAATGAAGTTGGTCAGGAGCGGAACGAAGAGTTTGTTCGTATCTACGGCGGAAAATACTCCTCGGAGTGGTTTTTCTCCAAGCTGCTGCAGATTGTGAATGAAGCGCCTGCGATCTACGGCGCAACAGAACGCTTTGTGGAATCAGCCGACTGGATTGTGTGGCAGCTCACCGGAGAAGAGAAGCGCAGCACCTGCACGGCGGGATACAAGGCCATGTGGGTGAAAGGCAGAGGATTTCCTTCGCCGGACTTTTTCCGCGCTTTGCATCCCTCACTCAAAAATGTTATTGGGACCAAGGTTCCTGAGGCCTACTATCCACTTGGAGCGCGGGCCGGCGGGTTGACCGCCGAATGGGCGCGGAAAACAGGTTTGCGTGAAGGGACACCGGTATCCGTCGGCAACGTGGATGCCCATGTCTCGGTGCCCGCTTGCACCGTGACGGAACCAGGGTCCCTGGTGATGATTATGGGCACATCGATCTGCCACATCCTGCTGGGGCGTGGACGCCGGTTGGTGGAGGGGATGTGCGGGGCGGTTGAAGACGGCGTGGTGCCTGGACTGTGGGGGTACGAGGCCGGACAGTCAGCAGTTGGGGATATCTTTGCCTGGTTTTTTGAAAACGGCGTCCATGAGTCCGTCCATCGCGAAGCGCGCCGGGATAAGATTCCATTCACGGAGCTCCTGGAAAGGCAGGCAGCATTGCTGCGACCGGGTGAATCAGGTTTGCTGGCGCTGGACTGGTGGAACGGCAACCGCTCGGTGCTGGTGGATGCGGGCCTCACAGGCTTGCTTCTGGGACTTCGACTGGCGACAAGGCCTGAGGAGATTTACCGCGCACTGATAGAGGCCACGGCCTTTGGCACCCGGCAGATCATTGAAGCCTTTGAGTCCAGAGGTGTTGAGGTCCGGAACCTGGTTGCCTGTGGTGGGTTACCGGAAAAAAACAAATTGCTGATGCAGATCTACGCAGATGTTACGGGCCGCGAGATCAAAATCGCCAAACAGCTGCTGACTTGCCCGGCACTAGGTTCTGCCATGCATGGGGCGGTAGCCGCTGGAAGCGCGGCGGGAGGCTACGATAGCATTTTCGAGGCCACGCGGAAGATGGCCCAACTCCAAAAGAATTCTTACAGGCCACATAAGAAGAACCACGAAGTGTATGACCGGATATTCAAGGAGTACCAGACGCTGCACGATTATTTTGGCCGTGGCGCCAACGACGTGATGAAGAGGCTCAAGGCGCTTCAGGCGAAGCAGGTCTCGCGATAGGTTTCGGGAGGTTGTGTTCGGGGCAATGCGGCTGCCCGCGAAGAGAAGGGATAAAGGATGAGAGTTTCGGAACAACTCCGCCGTGAAGTGTGGGAAGCCAATCTGGGAATTTACCGGGCGGGCCTGGTGACGATGCATGCCGGCAACGCAAGTGGGATTGACCGCAAGCGGGGATTGGTCGTGATCAAGCCGAGCGGCATGGATTACGACAAACTGGGGCCACAAGACATGGTGGTGACCGACCTTGAAGGGCGGAAGGTGAGTGGCCGATGGAATCCCTCCGTAGACCTGCCGCACCACCTTTACCTTTACAGGCACCGGCCCGAAATCGGCGGAGTCATCCACACGCATTCGAATTACGCCACAAGCTTTGCGCTACTTGGGCAACCGATTCCCGTATACCTGACAGCCATCGCCGATGAATTTGGCGCTGAAGTCCCCTGCGTGCCGTACACTGACAACCAGGGTGACCACATTGGAGAAGGAATTCTGAAGTACATAGGCAAAGCACCCGCGGTTCTCCTGGCCCAGCATGGCGTTTTTGCCTTTGGACCAACGCCACGTGCGGCGCTGAAGTCT
Organism: Acidobacteriota bacterium; assembly: GCA_021780055.1. The sequence continues at coordinate 1,344 of JAJXZM010000327.1, read as the reverse complement.
GCCGTGATGCTCGAGGATGTGGCTAAGACGTGCCATCTTGCACTGCTGCTGGGCAAGCCGCGGCTGCTGCCGGAGAGGGAAGTCCAGAAGTGGTACGACCGTTACCACACGACGTACGGGCAGCCCGGGAAGAAAGGTTCGAGGCAGAGTTAGGTGGGCCTCGTTCTACTTGAATTCATGGCATTGATTTCTGGCTGCTTAGTTGAGGAGGTTCACCAATGAATGGAACAACTCTGGGTGTGATTGTCGGCAATCGTGGATTTTTTCCTGATGTTCTTGCCCGCGACGGCAGACAAGAGGTCCTTCGAACACTGGAGGCTGCCGGTTACAAGACTGTTTGCTTGACACCGGACGACACTAAGCACGGTGCAGTCGAGACATTGCAGGAGGCGCGCAAGTGTGCGGACCTTTTCAAGCGGCACGCCGACCAGATTGACGGTGTCCTTGTATCGCTGCCGAACTTTGGTGATGAGCGTGGCGTAGCCAACGCTCTGCGCATGAGCGGACTGGAAGTGCCGGTTCTGGTTCAGGCATTCCCCGATGAGCCAAACAAGATGTTAATGGGCGGGCGGCGAGACAGCTTTTGCGGAAAGATGTCAGTCTGCAATAATTTGTGGCAATACGGTATCCGCTACACGCTGACGACGCTCCATACCTCCGCGCTTTCCTCGGAGTCGTTCAAGAAAGATCTCGATTCTTTTGCTGCCACCTGCCGCATTGTAAGAGGGCTTAAGAACCTGCGGGTGGGCGTTGTGGGGGCGCGGCCGGCGGCTTTTAACACAGTCCGCTTCAGCGAGAAGTTGCTGGAACATGCGGGGATCACGGTGGAACCACTGGACCTTTCGGAAGTCTTTGGCCGCATCCAGCGCTTGAAAGATGACGACGCGAAGGTAAAGGAGAAGCTTGGAAGTATTGACGGCTACGTTTCAACTGAGGGAGTTCCTCAGGCATCGCTGCTGAAGATGGCAAAGTTTGGAGTTGTTATCGATGAGTGGGTGTCGGCGAACGAATTGGCTGGAACATCTATTCAGTGCTGGACGGCGATGGAAGAATTTTTCGGAGTCGTTCCCTGTACCCTGATGAGCATGATGTCCAACAACCTTTTGCCCAGCGCCTGCGAGACGGATATGACGGGCATGGTGGGCATGTACGTGCTCCAGTTGGCGTCGGAGACGCCGAGCGCGATTGTGGATTGGAACAATAACTACGGAGATGATCCGGACAAGTGCGTCATCTTTCACTGTTCGAATCTGCCAAAGCACTTTTTTGAAGACTTCAAGATGGACTTTCAGGAAATCATTGCCGGCTCAGTGGGAAAAGAAAACACATTTGGAACAGTCGTGG
>JAJXZM010000290.1 GCA_021780055.1 Acidobacteriota bacterium | reverse complement strand
TGGAAAATGGCGATACGATTCTGGTGCCGCCCCTGGGTCCGGAAGTCACAGTGGAAGGCACGGTGCGACGTCCCGCTATTTATGAACTGAACGGAGAAAAAACTCTGGCGCAGGTCCTTCATCTGGCCGGAGGCATTCTTCCCACGGCTGCCCTGCGGCACATTGAAGTCCAGCGCGTGGAGGCCCACGAAAAGCGGACGATGCTGAGTCTGAACATCCAGAACCCGAAAGGGTCGGCGGAGATCAACCAGCAACTCGAGTCCTTTGATGTCCAGGATGGCGATATTGTCCGCATCTTTCCCATTGCGCCTTACAATCAGGATTCGGTTTATCTTGAAGGGCACGTGCTGCGGCCCGGTCGTTACTCCTATCACTCCGGAATGCGGCTGAGCGACCTGATTTCGTCCTATTCCGACCTGCTGCCCGAACCTGCAACGCATTATGCGGAAATCATCCGACTGAACCCGCCCGACTATGCTCCCAGTGTTGAAAGCTTTGACTTGGCTTCGGCACTGGCCAACCCGAAGTCGTCACCCAAGCTCGACCCGCTCGATACGGTGCGGATCTTCAGCCGGTTTGATTTCCATTATGCGCCGGCCGTGACCGTGGCCGGGGACGTTCGAACACCGGGAACGTATCGAACAACAGGTGTGGCGCGCGTGCGCGACGCCATCTACCAGGCGGGAGGCGTTGCTCCTGACGCCTATCTCGATTCGGCGCAACTGGTGCGCAACCTGCCGGACGGCAAGCTCAAAATCATGAGCATCAATCTAGGCGAGGCGCTGAATGGCGACTCCAAGCAGAATGTCCTGCTCGAATCGCGTGACAGAATCCTGGTGCAGCGCAACCCGCGGAAGGCTGATCCTGCCAGCGTCTACGTGGAAGGACAGGTCGAGCGGCCCGGTCGTTTCCCACTGACGGCGAACCTGCGTGTCAGTGACCTGGTGGACCTTGCCGGAGGCTTGAAGCGGGGTGCTGACCCGCAAACAGCCGATCTGACCAGCTACAATATCACCGGCCCGGACGCAGGAGCCGGCGAACATCAGCAAATCAACCTGGAAGCGGCGCTCCGGGGAACCGGGAATGCGAACCCGGTCTTGCGAGACGGAGACGTGCTAACCATCAAGGAGCGCGCCGGCTGGAACGACGTTGGTTCGTCGATCACGATTCGCGGTGAAGTCGCCCACCCCGGGACTTACGGAATTTCTACCGGTGAACGGCTGAGCTCGGTGCTGGAACGCGCCGGAGGATTCACGTCGCAAGCTTATCCTTATGGGGCGATTCTGGAGCGGAGGGAAGTCCGCAATGTTCAAATGAGTTCGTACCATGAACTCATCACCCGCGTCCGGCAATCTCAGGACGAAGTGAAAATGAAAATGGCCACTGTCAACGATCCGGACGACAAGCAAGCGATGGAAAGCAATTACCAGCAGTGGCAAGCTACGCTCCAGGCACTGCTCCAAAATCCGCCCATAGGGCGAGTGGTGATTCACATCTCGAGTGAAATCCGCCAATGGTCCCATTCAACGAATGACATCCAGATGCGCGCGGGAGACGTGCTGATTATCCCGGCGAGGCCGAGCTACGTTATGGTTCAGGGACAGGTCTACAACCCGACAGCGGCCTCCTACCATCCAGGAAGGAGTGCGAACTGGTACCTGCACCAGGCAGGAGGTCCGACCAATCTGGCCAACAAGAAGGCAATTTTCGTGGTTCGCGCCGATGGGAGTGTGGTCGGATCGCAAGGCTTTTCGCTGTGGCGGGGTGATCCACTCGACACCACGCTCTTTCCTGGGGACACCGTCGTCGTTCCCGAGAAGGCTGTGGGAGGGCCTCCTCAGTGGAAGGCCATCTTCCAGTCTGCGCAGGTTATATCTTCTATCGTGACATCAGCGATTCTGGTTGCGACCTACTACTAAGAAATGGGGCGGTTGAGCGAACGGGGAGAAGATCATGAATTTCGCAGTTGTGATTCAACTGGCGAGGTCCGGTCGGGCATGCAACCTGTCTGGATTTCCTTCTTCTCAACCAATGCATTTATTCCTTGCCGCTAGGGAACCTTAACGGTGAATTTGCAAAAACTAGTGATTGTTATGTGCATCGTTGTGACAACAACGGGGACGGCTCTTGCTCAGGCACTCCCTCAGGGCTCGCATGAAGCATCGCCTCCCGAGGGGATTGTCCCCAATTATCATCACCCGGACTGGTGGGGCCACGACAAGAAGGCGAAGGAGAAATCTTCTTCGGGATCTGATGAATACCAGAACACCGTAGGAATGCCGCTGATCAAACACATTGCCGGCGATCAGAAAGCCATCTGGACCAGCCCCATCCATCTGCGCCTGCGTGATGCCAACTGGCTGGTGCCACTGGGAGGCCTGGCGGCCGCCCTGTTCGCCACGGACACCGAGGCCAGCCGCAGCCTTGCCAATTCGCCCAACCGTATCAGCCAGAGCCGGACGTTTTCGAATATGGGAGCGGCGGCCCTGATCGGCACGGCGGGCGGCATGTACCTGTTGGGAAAGCTCCGGCACAACGAGCATATGCGCGAAACGGGCCTGCTGAGCGGCGAGGCCGTGATTGACAGCTATCTGGCCGGACTCGCCGTTAAGACCGCCGCCGGCAGAGAGCGCCCCTATGTCAACAACGCCGAAGGGGATTTCTGGCAAGGTGGGAACTCATTTCCCTCGGAGCACGCAGCGGCTTCCTGGTCAACGGCGGGCATTCTGGCGCACGAATATCCGGGGCCGCTGACCAAGCTTTTTGCTTACGGCTTGGCGTCTGCTGTCAGCCTTTCGCGCGTGACGGGCCAGGAACATTTTCCGTCAGACGTTCTCATCGGCAGCGTACTGGGTTACCTGGTGGCCAACCATGTTTATCAAGCGCACCACAACCCCGAAGTATGGGGCGCCAGTTGGCGGATGCCCGGCCGCGGCGTCGAGGCGGACAATAGGTCGGAGCCGAACAAGATGGGCTCTCCCTATGTGCCGCTGGACAGCTGGGTGTACCCGGCAATAGAGCGGCTGGCGGCGATGGGGTATGTGCAGACTGCCATGCTTGGCATGCGGCCCTGGACGCGTCTTGAATGCGCCCGCCTGGTGGAAGAAGCGACGGAGCGCCAGGGCGATCAACAAAAAGATCCGCCGGTAGCGGACCGCCTGATCACAAGTCTGGAACACGAATTTGCAAACGACCTTCGACTGCTGGGCGGCGGCCGCAACCGGAGTCTGGAGCTCGAGTCGGTTTACACCCGGTTCACAGGAATTGCCGGCCAACCCCTGACCGATGGTTATCACTTTGGCCAGACCATCATTAACGACAACGGCCGGCCTTATGGCGAGGGATTTAACAACGTGACCGGCATTTCGGGCTGGGCTTCCTCAGGACCGTTTACAGCCTACCTTCAGGGAGAGTACCAGCATGCCCCGTCAAGTCCGGCGCTCCCGCTCGCAGCTCGGCAGTTTATCACAAGCGCCGACTATGGTCTGCCTCTTCCGCCGCCTGTCTTTTCACTTTCAGCGGACCGCTTTCGTGCAATCGATGCCTATGTGGCAATGAATCTTGAAAACTGGCAGATATCGTTTGGCAAGCAGAGCCTCTGGTGGGGGCCGGACGAAGGCGGGCCGATGATGTTCAGCAACAACGCCGCGCCCGTCACGATGCTCAGGATCAGCAGGGTAAGCCCCATCAAGCTGCCGAGCATTCTCGGGCTCATGGGTCCCGTCCGGGCGGAGTTTTTTGTGGGCCGGCTGAGCGGTCAGAAATTTGTTTATGGCGCTCCCACGGGGTTGATTGGCAACTGGAACCAGGCACTCTCAAACCAGCCGATGATTCACGGTGAAAAAATCAGCTTCAAACCGTCGCCTAACCTGGAGTTTGGATTTTCGATTACCGCGCTGTTTGCGGGCGAAGGTGTGCCGCTTACGATGAAGACGTTCCTTCGCAGCATGTTTTCTACCGGGAACGGCACGCCGGGATGCTTTGAGTACAGCGATGTCTGCCCCCGCCTGGATCCGGGTGATCGCCGTTCGGGATTTGACATGACTTACCGCCTTCCCTTCTTGCGGAACTGGGCAACTTTTTATACCGATTCGTTCAGCGACGACGAGATTTCACCGGTAGCCTATTTCGACCGGTCAGCCAACAGCGCCGGTTTGTACTTTTCCCATCTGCCTAAGCTTCCGAAATTCGATCTGCGCATGGAAGGAGTGTATACCGATAACCCAATCGGCGACGCAACCAATAACCTCTGCTGCGGGTTCTACTATTCTAATCTCCGCTACCGGAACGGCTACACGAACGATGGAAACCTGATTGCGAGCTGGGTGGGTCGCGATGGGCAGGGCGAACAGGCATGGCTGACTTACTGGCGGAACCCTCGCAGCTACGTCCGGTTCCATTACCGCCACCAGCAGGTGAGCGCGCAGTTCGTCCCCTCTGGAGGGAAGTTGACCGACGGAGGTGTGGAAGCCAGTTTCTGGCTGGGAAATGAATTGAGTGTTTCCGCAAACCTCCAATACGAGAAGTGGAATTTCCCGATTCTGCGCCCCGGCCCAACATCGGATTTTACGTCATCGGTGCAGTTTACCTTTTGGCCGCGATGGCGTCTCTATTAAAGGGGTCGGAGTGGTGGAAAGAACCCTTTTGCAAGGGAGCAAGGCTTGAGCGATCTTCCAGTTAAAACGATGCCGGAACAGAACGGGGCCTATCCGCCCGATGCTCTCGTCATCGAGGCCATTGATGAAGAGGCCCTGCGCGAGGCTCGCGAACGTAGCGTGATGCGAGTGAGGCTTCTGTGGAGCAACCGGCGCTCCGTCATGCGGGCCGCGATCCTGGGACTGGTGTTTGCCGCCGCCATCGCCTTCCTGATCCCCAAGCGCTACCAGTCCACCGCTGAATTAATGCCACCTGACCAGTCGTCCATGGGAACGGGGACCGCCATGCTGGCGGCGCTATCGTCTCGCGTGGGCGGCGGCTTGTCGGGCCTTGCAGAAAGCGCCCTGGGAATGAAGACGACGGGGGCCCTGTTCATAGGAATTCTGAAAAGCGACACGGTGAAAGACGACCTCATCAGCAAGTTCGACCTGCAAAAGGTTTACAGGGCGCGTTATATCGACGACGCCCGCAAGGTGCTTGCGGCCAGAACTAATATCAGTGATGACAGGGAAAGCGGCATCATCACCATAAGTGTTTGGGACCACGACCCGCAGCGGGCAGCGGCAATGGCGCAGGAGTACGTGAACAAACTGAACTGGGTGGTCACTCACCTGAGTACTTCCTCCGCGCACCGCGAGAGGGTCTTTCTCGACCAGCGACTGAAACAGGTGAAGACGGACCTCGAGAACGCTGAAAAGAACTTCAGCCAGTTTGCAAGCCAGAAAGGTGCCATCGACGTGCCTGCTCAGGGCAAGGCCATCGTGACCGCCGCCGCCACGCTGCAGGGACAGTTGATTGCTGCGGAGTCTGAACTCCAGGGTCTGAAGCAGATTTACACGGACAACAACGTGCGTGTGCGCTCTGTCCAGGCTCGCGTGAATGAATTGCACAACGCCCTGCGGAATATCGCGGGCAAAGGCGTGAATGAGAACAGTTCTGCCGGGCAGCTTTACCCGTCAATCCGGGAGTTGCCGCTGCTCGGCGTGACCTATGCGGACCTGCTGCGGCGGACCAAGGTGCAGGAGGCCATCTTCGAAACGCTGACCCAGCAGGACGAACTGGCCAAAGTCGAGGAAGCCAAAGAGGTCCCCAGCGTGAAAGTGCTCGATCCGCCCCTGGTGCCGCAGAAGAAGTCGTTCCCGCCGCGTTTGCTGATTATGGTTCTGGGAGCGTTGCTGGCCACGACATTCTCCGCCACGTGGATACTTGCACGATCGGCGTGGGAAGCCGTCGACCCGGGTGACCCGAGGAAAGCCGTGGCAACGGAGGTCTGGTCGGACTTTCGGACCAGCCTTCCCTGGAGTTCGAGAGACGGTGCGGGGAGCGGCACATCGTGGCTGCGACAAAGGTTTCGCCGGGAGGCCAAGCAGGTCAGACCGGACGCGGAAAAGTAGTAGCGAACAATAAGCAAGACAAGATTTGGTTGGCACATCTGCTACCGGATATGGGTTATGTCACAAATGCCCAGCGAAGTGACAGGGCGGAGCTATGTTGCGGCTCCGGCCCTTGGAGCGCAGGCCGGGCGGGTCGCGAGGGGTTCGGCGGAAGCAGGTGCGAAGCAGGCTGGAGGATTGAAGACGATGTCTGCGCGCACGGAACCTCGCTGGTACGCGGCTTGCACGCGATCGAGGCACGAGAAGGTTGTCGCCGAGCATCTGCAGGGCAAGGGTATCGAGACGTTTCTGCCGCTATACACGACGGTACGCCGCTGGAAGAACGGCGATCACCGGGTGCGGCTGCCGCTGTTTCCGGGATATGCGTTTGCACGGTTCGCGCTTGGTGATCGTCTGCCGGTGCTGAAGGTTCCGGGCGTGGTGCGGCTGGTGGGATTCAATGGCGTGCCGGCGGCGCTCGATGACGAGGAAGTGGAAAGCCTGCGGCGGGCGCTGGCCGCAGGAGTCAGTGCCGAGCCGCATCCGTACCTGACTGAGGGGCAGCGCGTGCGAATCACAGCGGGGCCGCTCGCGGGGCGTGAAGGGACGCTGGTGCGGCGCAAGGGAACGGTCCGAGTGGTCCTCTCGATT